>NZ_JBOBDQ010000144.1:0-353 GCF_050586565.1 Pseudomonas sp. WC1 | reverse complement strand
TTCAGCAGTGAAACGGGTGTTCAGTCTATTTCTATCACATATCCGAATTTTTAAAGAACGATCTGACAAAAGTCAGAAATCAACATTCATCGCCGAATGTTCATTTCTAAGTTCTGAGCAGTGCTGCGAAACCTGAAAGAGTGGTGGAGCCAAGCGGGATCGAACCGCTGACCTCCTGCGTGCAAGGCAGGCGCTCTCCCAGCTGAGCTATGGCCCCATTTGACCAGCCGCACCAAGTAATTGGTAGGTCTGGGCAGATTTGAACTGCCGACCTCACCCTTATCAGGGGTGCGCTCTAACCAACTGAGCTACAGACCTATAACAGGGTCGCGTTACAGCATCGTCTTTACACA
>NZ_JBOBDQ010000143.1:0-397 GCF_050586565.1 Pseudomonas sp. WC1 | reverse complement strand
CGTGGCAAAAGTCGGCAAAACCGTTCGGCTCCGTTCATACGGCCCCTACGCTTCGCTCCGGGGTTCCCTCGCTCCGTTCTTGCTCCCGTGGGTACCGCGCTGTACGCCCCATCCTGGGGCGCAGCGCTCGACGGCCATCCATGGCCGTCGCCCCACTACGCAAGAACTCCGCTCGGCCTCCTGAAGTCGCAATTGGCAGCGCCTGAACTGTCGCGCGCTTAGAAGCAAGAGCAAGAGCAAGAGCAAGAGCAAGAGCGAGAGCGAGAGCGAGAACAGGAAATGCGAAGTTTACTGTTTCAAAGTAATTTATATATTGGCTGTTCCGGTCTATCGCGGGGCAAGCCCGCGAAACAATCGAGAGATTAATTGCGCTCCAACTAGCGACAGCTGCGCCAGT
>NZ_JBOBDQ010000142.1:0-426 GCF_050586565.1 Pseudomonas sp. WC1 | reverse complement strand
CAGGCGACACAAATTGCGACTTCAGGAGGCCGAACGGAGGGCTTGCGCAGGGAGGTGACGGGCATGGATGCCCGTCAAGCGCCGATCAGGCCATGGATGGCCCGTCGGCGCGTCCTCCCGGAGCGAGCCCGGAGTGAGGGGACCCCGGAGCGAAGCGTAGGGGCCGGATGATGGAGCGAGCGGCTTTTGCCTTCTTTTGCCCGCGTGCAAAAGAAGGTCGCCGTAAAGGCGAAAAGGTGACTGTGCGTCGACATGGCTAATGAATACGCCTATAACTTTCAAAACACACGCTGTCAAAGTCAAAGTCAAAGTCAAAGTCAAAGTCAAAGTCAATCGGCGTCGGTTTTTATAGTTGTAAGTGCATTCATTTACGATGTCGACGCACAGTCACCTTTCCGCCCTTACGGCGGCTTACTTTGGTCGTGG
>NZ_JBOBDQ010000141.1:0-485 GCF_050586565.1 Pseudomonas sp. WC1 | reverse complement strand
GACGGGCATCCATGCCCGTCACCTCCCTCCGCAAGTCCTGCGTTCGGCCTCCTGAAGTCGCGAAGTTACGGGCGGCGCCTGCACTAGCGCAGCTAGTCGCTAGTTGCCATCGTGGGAACTCTGGAACACCATCGCGGGGCAAGCCCGCTCCCACGATAGTTTAACTATCACTCAACGTGGGAGCGGGCTTGACCCGCGATGGCGTAATGAAGAACAACACTTCATCCACTAATAAACCAAAATATCTGCTCTTGATCTTGCTTCTAAGCGCGCGATAGTTCAGGCGCCACAAATTGCGACTTCAGGAGGCCGAGCGGAGTTCTTGCGAAGGGAGGTGACGGCCATGGATGGCCGTCAAGCGCTGCGCCCCAGGATGGGGCGTTCAGCGCGGTACTCCCGGGAGCAAGAACGGAGCGAGGGAACCCCGGAGCGAAGCGCAGGGGCCGTATGAACGGAGCCGAACGGTTTTGCCTACTTTGGCCAAG
>NZ_JBOBDQ010000140.1:0-528 GCF_050586565.1 Pseudomonas sp. WC1 | reverse complement strand
ACGCCAGCGGTGTTGTACAGGTAATAGGTATCGTTACCGGCACCACCGGCAAAGCTCTTGCTCGAACCTGTCGCCTGCATGATGAAGGTGTCGTTCTGGCTGCTGCCGATGACACTGTACATGCCCGTGAACTTGTCACCCTCGGCGTCACCACCCTGCCCCTTGCCACCGGTGTTGTCGATCGTGATGGTCACTGCCTGCTCGGACAGCGAATAGTCCATCGTGTCGTTAAGACCGCCCTCGAAGGTTTGCGCACGAGCGTCGCTGATGAAGGTATCGGCGTAGTTCGAACCCTGGAACAGCTCGATGCTGTCGAAGGTATCGCCGGCGGCGATGCCGGTGTGCACGCCAGTCTTGAAGTTCAGGGTGATACCGGCACCGGCATCGGTATACGACACGGTATCGTTGCCCGCGCCACCGATGAAGCGGTCGGCACCGGCGCCACCACGCATCACGTCGTTGCCACTGCCACCGGTGATGATGTTGTCGCTGGCATTGCCAACCCCGGTAAAGTTGCCGGTACCGATG
>NZ_JBOBDQ010000139.1:0-556 GCF_050586565.1 Pseudomonas sp. WC1 | reverse complement strand
GATCGTGTCCCGGGAAGTGGTGTAACTGAACCAGCCGAAGGCGCCCTGCGGGCGAAAGAGGATGGTCATCGTGGTTCTTGGCTAACGTTGAGTTTGCGGACTTAACCTTCACCAGAGAAACCACGATGACCAAGCCCACTATCGCATTGACCGAGTTGGTTGAGAAAGGGGCAGATGCTGATCTGCTCAAGCAAATGATCCAGTTCGTTGCCCAGCGCATGATGGAGTTCGATGTCGAAGGCCTGTGCGGTGCCGGCTTCGATGTCAAAAGCCCAGACCGGACAAACAGCCGCAATGGCTACCGTGACCGCCTGTGGCAAACCCGTGCCGGCGACGTCGACCTGAAGATCCCCAAGTTGCGCCAAGGCAGCTACTTTCCGGGCTTCCTCGAACCTCGACGCACCGCCGAGAAGGCCATGGCGGCGGTCATTCAGGAGGCCTACATTCAAGGCGTTTCAACGCGTTCAGTAGATGAGCTGGTGAAGGCCATGGGCATGACCGGCATTTCCAAAAGCCAGGTGTCACGGCTGGCAGGCGAGATTGATGAACGCGTTCA
>NZ_JBOBDQ010000138.1:0-564 GCF_050586565.1 Pseudomonas sp. WC1 | reverse complement strand
GCACCGATCGGGCTGCCCGCCTGTTGCGTGTCGGCGAAGCGGATCGGCCGGTAGGTCACGTGCACCGTGGTCTCGGTGATGCCGTACATGTTGATCAGGTTGTCGCAGTCCTCGCCGAAGCGCTCGAACCATGGCTGCAGTGCAGCTACGTCCAGCGCTTCGCCGCCGAAGATCACATAGCGCAGCGCAAGGTCGGATGCACTGTCACAGGCCACGCGCATCAGCGGTTTGAATGCCGACGGGGTCTGGTTCAGCACCGTCACGCGCTGCTCCACCAGCAACTGGTGGAAGTCCTCCGGCGAACGGGTCACCTCACGCGGCACGATCACCAGACGACCACCGTGCAGCAGCGCACCGAAGATCTCCCACACCGAGAAATCGAAGGCGTACGAGTGGAACAGCGTCCACACATCCTGCGGGCCGAAGCCGAACCAAGCATCGGTGGCCTTGAACAGGCGCAGCAGGTTGTGGTGCGGCAGCAAAGTGCCTTTCGGCTTGCCGGTCGAGCCCGAGGTGTAGATCACATAGGCCAGGTTGTCTGGCCGGGTCAGGTGCTCCGGATTC
>NZ_JBOBDQ010000137.1:0-564 GCF_050586565.1 Pseudomonas sp. WC1 | reverse complement strand
AAACCCCGAGCACCTGACTCAGCCGGACAACCTGGCCTATGTGATCTACACCTCGGGCTCGACCGGCAAGCCGAAAGGCACCTTGCTGCCGCACCACAACCTGCTGCGCCTGTTCAAGGCCACCGATGCCTGGTTCGGCTTCGGCCCGCAGGATGTGTGGACGCTGTTCCACTCGTACGCCTTCGACTTCTCGGTGTGGGAGATCTTCGGTGCGCTGCTGCATGGCGGCCGCCTGGTGATCGTCCCGCGTGAAACCACCCGTTCCCCGGAAGACTTCCACCAGTTGCTGGTGGAGCAGGGCGTGACCGTGCTCAACCAGACCCCATCGGCGTTTAAACCGCTGATGCGTGTGGCCTGTGACAGCACTGCCGATCTGGCGCTGCGCTACGTGATCTTCGGCGGCGAAGCCCTGGATGTGGCTGCACTGCAACCGTGGTTCGAGCGCTTCGGCGAGGATTGCGACAACCTGATCAACATGTACGGCATCACCGAGACCACGGTGCATGTGACCTACCGGCCGATCCGCTTCGCCGACACGCAACAGGCGGGCAGCCCGATCGGTGC
>NZ_JBOBDQ010000136.1:0-627 GCF_050586565.1 Pseudomonas sp. WC1 | reverse complement strand
GCGGCCTGGGCGAAGGCTTGCAGGTCAGCGGATTCGAACAGGCTGCGCAGCGACACTTCCAGGTCCAGGCGCTGGCGAATCCGCGAGGTGACCTGGGTGGCCAGCAACGAGTGGCCGCCGAGTTCGAAGAAGTTGTCGTGCAAGCCCACCTGCTCGACTTTCAGCACCTCGCTCCAGATCGCCGCCAGTTGCTGCTCCAGCGCCGTGCGCGGGGCCACGTAGCCCTGCTGCAGCTGGCTGGCATCCGGCTTGGGCAGGGCCTTGCGGTCCAGCTTGCCGTTGGCGGTCAATGGCCACTGGTCCAAGATCAGGAAGTGCGTCGGCACCATGTAGTCCGGCAGGTTGGCTTTCAGGTGCTGTCTCAGCGTGTCACGCAGGGTTGCCTGGTCTGCATTCGCGTCCTGAGCAATCAGGTAGGCGGCCAGTTGCTTGCCCCCTGCCCCGTCGATATCCAGCACCAGCACTTCGCGCACGGCGGCGTGCTCTTGCAGACGCGCTTCGATCTCGCCCAGTTCGATACGGAAGCCACGGATCTTCACCTGGTGGTCGATACGGCCCACGTACTCGATCACGCCCTGTTCGCGGTAACGCGCCAGGTCGCCGGTGCGGTACAGGCGCCCGCCTTCG
>NZ_JBOBDQ010000135.1:0-651 GCF_050586565.1 Pseudomonas sp. WC1 | reverse complement strand
GGCGACAAGGTCACCGTCACCATCGTCGGCAAAGGCGATGTCACCGAAGACCAGCAGCCAGCCTTCACCGTCAAGGTCAGCCAGAAACTGGACCACGACCTGACCGTAACCCTGTCGAACGGCGACAAAGTCGTCATTCCAGCCGGTCAGACCGAAGCTGAGTACAAGGCCAAAGCCCAGGGTGATGACGTCTTCAAGGACGGTGACACCCTTACCGTCGGCATCACCGATGCCGCCGTCGATGGCAAGGCCTTCGAGAACCTGGAGCTGGGTGGCAACGCCTCGGTACAGATCACCGACACCATCAGCGAAGTCGTCGCAACCCTGACCGCTGACAAAACCACCGTCACCGAAGGCGGCCAGATCACCTACACCGTGACGCTGACCAACGCCCAGGGTCTGCCGGTTAACGGTCACAATGGCCTGACCTTCACTTTGACCGATGGCACCAAGGTCACTATTCCTGCGGGCAGTGCTAGCGGTACCTTCACCATCACCGCTCCGGATGACGTGTTCGTTGGTGGTCAACCAACCATCACCAACAAGCTGGAAGGCGTCACCGGCGCCGACAACTTCGAAAAACTGACCTTGGGTCAGGACGAAGTGAAGACCTCCGTCACTGACGAGCCGGGCACCGGCACTCCAGGCACC
>NZ_JBOBDQ010000134.1:0-722 GCF_050586565.1 Pseudomonas sp. WC1 | reverse complement strand
AGTGCAGCTGGTTGGCGGCGATCTTGCCGTCGCGGTTGTCCAGCTGGCCATGGTTCAGGTCCAGGGTCAGCGCGGTGACGCTGCTCAGGTGGCCGCCCTGCTGGTCGAGCCGGCCGACATTGACGCCGACTGCCTGGTTGCCGCTGATATGGCCGCCCTGGCCGTTGTTCAGGTCCTGGGCGCTCAGGTCGAGGGTGGCCTGGCTGGCGATCCGGCCAGTGCGGTTGTCCACCAGCCCCTGGCTGGTGACGGTGATGCCGCGGTTGGCCAGGACCTTGCCAGTGCGGTTGTCCAGGCTGCCGAGGTTCAGGGCCAGGGTATCGAGGCTGGACAGTTCGCCGGCCTGGTTGTCCAGATGGGCCCAGGTGGCGTTCAGCGCGCCCTGGCTGGTGATCTGGCCACGGTCGCCGTTGAGCAGTTGGCCACCGGTGAGGGTCATGCGCCCGTCGGCGAGGACCTTGCCCTGCTGGCGGTTGTCCAGGGTCGCGGCGTTGACGCTGAGGTCGCGCCCGGCGCTGAGGCTGCCGCCCTGGTTGTCCAGGCGGCTGCCAGTGGAGACGGTCAGGTCGCCGCTGGCGATCAGGCGCTGGTTGCGGTTATCCACGGCACCAGCGCTGATCTTCAGGTCGGCGTCGGCCACGCGCTCGCCATCGGCGTTGATACCCGCCTGGATACCGCCGAGGTTGCTCAGTTGGCCGCCAGCGTTCAACTGTACCTGGCCT
>NZ_JBOBDQ010000133.1:0-722 GCF_050586565.1 Pseudomonas sp. WC1 | reverse complement strand
GGTGCAGCTGGTTGGCGGCGATCTTGCCGTCGCGGTTGTCCAGCCGGCCATGGTTCAGGTCCAGGGTCAGCGCGGTGACGCTGCTCAGGTGGCCGCCCTGCTGGTCGAGCCGGCCGACATTGACGCTGACTGCCTGGTTGCCGCTGATATGGCCACCCTGGCCGTTGTTCAGGGCCTGGGCGGTCAGGTCGAGGGTGGCCTGGCTGGCGATCCGGCCGGTGCGGTTGTCGACCAGCCCCTGGCTGGTGACGGTGATGCCGCGGTTGGCCAGGACCTTGCCAGTGCGGTTGTCCAGGCTGCCGAGATTCAGGGCCAGGGTATCGAGGCTGGACAGTTCGCCGGCTTGGTTGTCCAGATGGGCCCAGGTGGCGTTCAGCGCGCCCTGGCTGGTGATCTGACCACGGTCGCCGTTGAGCAATTGGCCACCGGTGAGGGTCATGCGCCCGTCGGCGAGGACCTTGCCCTGCTGGCGGTTGTCCAGAGTCGCGGCGTTGACGCTGAGGTCGCGCCCGGCACTGAGGCTGCCGCCCTGGTTGTCCAGGCGGCTGCCAGTGGAGACGGTCAGGTCGCCGCTGGCGATCAGGCGCTGGTTGCGGTTGTCCACGGCACCAGCGCTGATCTTCAGGTCGGCGTCGGCCACGCGCTCGCCATCGGCGTTGATACCCGCCTGGATACCGCCGAGGTTGCTCAGTTGGCCGCCAGCGTTCAACTGTACCTGGCCC
>NZ_JBOBDQ010000132.1:0-757 GCF_050586565.1 Pseudomonas sp. WC1 | reverse complement strand
AGCAATTCGCTGCCGCTGTAGCGGGCCCCGGCCTGGCCGCTGACCAGGCCCTGGTCGCGGTTGTCGAGGTGGTCGATGGTCAGTGTCAGTGCGCCGTCGGCCTCGATCTTGCCGCCGCGGTTGTCCCAGCGCTGGCCTTGCAGGGTCAGCAGGTCCTTGCCCACCAGGCGGCCACCGCGGTTGTCCAGTTGCCCCGCGTCGATATGGGTGGCGCCCACGCCGTTCACCAGGCCCTTGGCCTGGTTGTCCAGCAGCCCGGTGACCTTGGCGGTGAGCGTGCCGTCGCTGAGCAGCTTGCCTTGCTCGCGGTTGTCGAGGCTGGCGGCGCTCACCTTCAACGCCTTGTCGGCAGCCAGCACCCCTTGGCGATTGTCCATCGCCTGGGCGATGGCCAACTCCAGCGCCCCGCCAGTGACCGTACCCTCACGGTTGTCTAAGCTGCCTGCCGTTACCTGGCCGAGGTCAGCGCTGGAGATCTCGCCGTGGCGGTTGTCGATGGCTGCGCCCGTGACCACTGCCAGGCCCGACTTGCTGGTGACCACGCCGCCCTGGTTGTTCAGGGTCAGGGCGCGGATATCCAGGCCGTCGGCCGACACCAGGCCATCGAGGTTGTCGAGCAACTGGTCGAGGCGCACGGTCAGGGCCTGTTCGCTGTAGAACTTGCCGCCCGTGTTGTCGAGGCTGCGGCCTGCCAGGGTGAAGGCGCCCTTGCCGAAGATCTCGCCACGCTGGTTGTCGATATCGGCGATCTGGCGCA
>NZ_JBOBDQ010000131.1:0-824 GCF_050586565.1 Pseudomonas sp. WC1 | reverse complement strand
CGATCGTGTCCCAAGAAGTGGTGTAACTCATCATGGCTCTGGCCACTGAGTTTGCCGTTCAGTTGATCACGGCCGACAGCTTGGCCTGTGGATTATCGCTGACTGCCTCAAAGGCCTCCAACTGCATGTAACGCCGTTGCAGGCACCACTCGTCGTTCTGCTCCAGCAGCATCGCGCCTACCAGACGCGTAATGGCCGGATCGTTGGGGAAAATCCCCACGACATCGGTGCGGCGTTTGATTTCAGCGTTGAGCCGCTCAAGCGGGTTGGTGCTGTGCAACTGCTGTCGATGAGCCTTGGGAAACGCCATGTGCGCCAGCACTTCATCCTCGCAACCATCCATGAGCGCCGCGATCTTGGGGTATTTTTCGCGTAGCTGATCAGCGACCAAACGCCATTGCTGATGGCATTCGGCACGGCTGTCCTGGGCGAAGACCGTGCGCAGCAGCGCCGCTACCATGGTGCGCTGGCCCTTGCCGACATGGGCCATGGCGTTGCGCATGAAGTGCACGCGACAGCGCTGCCAGGTCGCATTGAAGACCTTGGACACAGCTGCTTTCAGGCCTTCGTGGGCGTCGGAGATGACCAGCTTCACGCCCCGTAAGCCACGTCGCATGAGGCTGCGCAGGAAGTCTGTCCAGAACGGCTCGGCCTCCGATGGCCCAACCCGCATGCCCAGGACTTCGCGGCCACCGTCAGTGTTCACGGCCACGGCGATTATTACGGCGACCGAGACGATGCGCCCGGCCTCCCGCACCTTGACGTAGGTGGCATCGATCCAGAGGTAGGGCCAGTCACCTTCAAGTGGCCGATCAAGAAACGCA
>NZ_JBOBDQ010000130.1:0-1065 GCF_050586565.1 Pseudomonas sp. WC1 | reverse complement strand
CCGGCAGTCAGCCCCTGGCGGTTGACCAACTCGCCGCGGCTGTCCAACTGCAGTTGCTGGCCGGCATGCACCGGGCCCTGCGCATCGATAGCCGCCGCCTGCAGGCGTACATCACCGGTGGCGCTGGCCTGGGCCATGCGCAACTGGCCGTTGGCCTCGAGCTGGATATCGCCGCCGCTGGCGATCATCCGCCCGTCCAGGCGCACGCCGACCCCGGCCTCGGTGCCCACCAGCCTGACCGCGCCGGCATACATGCCGCCCAAGGCGCTGGAGTCGATAGCCAGGCTCGGCTTGGCACTGCCGTCGTCCTGGCGCGCCGTGGCCGCCAGGGTCCGCGCATCGACATCGTTGCGCCCGGCGACGATGGCCAGGTTGCGCGCCTGGATCTCGGCATTGATTTTCGTGCTGCGGGCAATCAGCTCAAAGCTGTCGACGTTGCTGGCGTTGAGCCCCGCGCCTTCGATGGCGATATGGCCCTGGTCGACCTGGTAACGGCTCAGCTGGCCGTTCTCGAGCACCGGCTTGCCGGTGCTGAGCGTGGCCTGTGGCGTGTTGATGAAGCCGCAGCCATCGCAGGTGATGCCGTGGGGGTTGGCGACGATGACATGTGCCCCGCGCCCGGCCACTTCGGTGTAGCCGCGCAGCTGGCTGGCGTTGGCGCCGTTGACCTCGTTGAGGATGACGCTGGCTGCGGTGCCCTGCAGGTTGGGGTTGCCGAGGATGATGCCACCCAGCTGGGTGGCCTGGGTGCGGTCGGTGGCGTTGTTGAGGATCAGCCCCTGCTGGCCGACGTTGTAGTCGCTGAACTGGTTGTGCGACAGGCCGCTGCCGTTGGGCGCGGCGATATTGATGATCGGCACGCCGTTGCCCGCCTGGTCCAGCCGGGTGCCCGGGCCGCTGACCACCACGCCTTCGGCGGCCTGTGCCCACAGCGGTTGCCAGAACATGGCGTTGGCCAGCAGCAGCGCCAGACCGCGCTTGGGCAACCCGCAGAACTGCTCGCGCGGCTGAATTTTGGCCGAGCGTTGGCGGGCCAGGAAGGCAAACAGGCGGACGTCCATGTCA
>NZ_JBOBDQ010000129.1:0-1100 GCF_050586565.1 Pseudomonas sp. WC1 | reverse complement strand
AGGCAGGCCTCGATCTCGCCCGGTTCGATGCGCAGGCCGCGCAGTTTGATCTGGTGGTCGGTGCGGCCGAGGAACTCCAGCACGCCGTCGTGGCGCTGGCGTACCAGGTCGCCACTGCGGTACAGGCGCTCACCGTCGACGAACGGGCTGGCGATGAAACGCTCGGCCTGTTGCTCCGGCAAGCCCAGGTAGCCCCGCGTCACCCCGGCCCCGCCGATGTGCAACTGACCGGCAACGCCGTACGGCACCGGTTGGTCATGCGCATCCAGCACATACAAGCGGGTGTTGTCGATCGGCCGGCCTATCGGCAATGCACCCGTCGGCAACGGATCCCGCGCTTCCAGGGTCCAGACGCTGCAATCCACCGTGGTCTCGGTGGGGCCATAGACGTTGTGCAGGCGCACCTGCGGCAAGCGCTCGCGTACCTGGCGGGCCAGGGCTTCGGTGAGCTCGCCACCACCGCAGACGATGTCGGTGAGGCTGGCGCAGGCGGCGCTGGCATCCTCGTCGAGGAACTGCTGCAGCAAGGCCGGCACGAACTGCACCACCTTGACCTGCTGCCGCTCGATCAGCTCCGCCAGGTACTGCGGGTCGCGCTGGCCATCCGGGCGCGCCAGCACCAGGCGCAGGCCCGTGCACAGCGGCCAGAACAGCTCCCACACCGAGGCGTCGAAGCTCACCGGGGTCTTGTGCAGCACCGCGCCTTCGCTCGGGAACAGCCCGGCGCTCCAGTGCACCAGGTTGACCACGTTGCGGTGCTCGACCATCACCCCCTTGGGCACGCCAGTAGAGCCGGAGGTGTAGATCACATAGGCCAGGTGCTGCGAGGTCAGACCAGGCACCTGCGGATTGCTGCCCGGCAGATCGTCCCACGTCGGCTGATCGAGGTCGACCAATGTCGCCGACGAACTCACCAGAGCGCGGGTGGCCTGTTGCACCAGCAACGCCCGCGGTTGGCTGTCGGCGAGCATGTGGCCGAGGCGCTCGGCCGGATAGTCCGGGTCGAGCGGCACGTAGGCGCCACCGGCCTTGAGGATCGCCAGCAGGCCGACCACCAGCGGCAGGCCGCGCTCGACGCAGATCGCCACCCGGTCGTCGGG
>NZ_JBOBDQ010000128.1:0-1185 GCF_050586565.1 Pseudomonas sp. WC1 | reverse complement strand
AGCCCGCTTGTATGGTTAGACTTGAAGGGGTGGTGGGACTAAATGCCCGATTCTGACTGTTCGCATCAGTACAGACCGTGGGAGACATCGCCCCACCCCTTCCACCAAAGCGCCGATAAAGAATGCATCGTTTGCAAGCGACGATAGAAGCAAGCCAGCGCCTCTTGGTGAAACCCCTTCAAGCCCAAAAACCATAACGTGAGGAAGCGCCCATGGCAATGCAGGTTGGCAAGCTGATCGTGGGTGCGGATGTCGCGAAAGCTGAACTGGTGATTCATCACGATGATCGCGATGAGGTCATCAGGCTGAAAAACTCCAAACTCGAAATCAAAAGATGGCTGAAGCAACAGCCCCTCAACACGGCTATTGCTGTTGAGGCGACTAATGTTTATCACCTCGATCTGGTTGAACTGGCTCATGGCCTTGGCTTCGAGGTGTATGTCATTGATGGATTCCAGCTGAGCAACTACCGGAAAAGCGTGGGTGGACGAGTAAAAACGGATCCTTCTGATGCTCGGCTGCTGTCCCGGTTTTTGAAAAACGAGGGGGAAGACCTTCGCCCTTGGACTCCTCCTCCCGCAGTCTACGGCAAGCTACAGAGCCTTCTTCGACGTAGATCGGCCTTGGTGACTGCTCGCACTGCAATGACGCAGAGCTGGGCTAATGAAGCCTTGTTGAAAGCCGCCTTCAAAACCTTTGTAAAATCCATAGACCGGCTGGATCTGCTGATCCAGAAGAAGATTAAGGAGGTGCTGCGAGAAGCTGGCCTGCACGAACAAGTTGCCCGCTGCCAAGCAATAGAGGGCATTGGTTTTCTCACCGCTACGGCATTGGTGATGGCCTTTATGCGGGGCGAGTTCAAAAGCAGTGACTCGTATATTGCATTTCTGGGAATGGATCTACGAGTCAGTGATTCAGGGCAGAAGAGTGGACGCCGCCGCCTGACGAAACGAGGCTGCTCGGAGATCAGGCGTCTATTGCATAACGCCGCCATGGCGGCAAGCCGATCGGCTGCTTGGAAAGACGTCTACGAACAGTATCGGAAAGCGGGTAAAGCAACGACACAAGCGCTGGTAATCCTGGCTAGAAAGCTTGCACGGGTGGCATTCGCCCTGATGAAAAATCAGGACGAATATGTCACCAAAGGCGGAAAACTGGCTTGCTGCAAACCATAGAATCTCCCAC
>NZ_JBOBDQ010000127.1:0-1205 GCF_050586565.1 Pseudomonas sp. WC1 | reverse complement strand
GTGTAGTGGTCTACTAACCCCGGACACCCATTTAGGCGAGAATGCTCGCCACAGAGAGGTGTCCGATGACCAAGCAACGCCGTACCTTTACCCCTGAGTTCAAGCGCGAAGCCGCCTGCCTGGTGCTCGATCAAGGCTACAGCCATGCCGAAGCGGCCCGTTCGCTCGGCTTGGTGGAGTCGGCCCTGCGTCGGTGGGTTAATCAGCTTCAGCAAGAGCGCGGCGGCATCACGCCGGCCAGCAAAGCGCTGACGCCAGAGCAGCAAAAAATCCAAGAGTTGGAAGCCCGGATCACGCGCCTTGAACGCGAGAAATCGATACTAAAAAAGGCTACCGCGCTCTTGATGTCGGAAGATCTCGAGCGTACGCGCTGATCCGCCAGCTCAGCGACCATGAGCCCGTTGATTGTTTGTGCGAAGAGTCACTCGCTCGAGTTACTACGAACATCGTCATAGAAGGCGAACTCCGAACGTCGAACGTCTGCGGTTGCGCAGTCGAGTGAATGAGTTGTTCACGCGAGGGCGAAGTGCACCCGGCAGCCGTAGCATCAAGGCAATGATGCAAGAAGAAGGTGAGCAAATCGGACGGTTCAAGGTGCGCAGCCTGATGCGTGAGCTGGCGTTGGTCAGCAAGCAGCCAGGATCACATGCGTACAAAAAGGCCACAGTGGAGCGGCCAGATATTCCGAACATCTTGAACCGAGCGTTTGATGTCGAAGCGCCAAATCAGGTCTGGTGTGGCGACATCACTTACGTTTGGGCGCAGGGCAAATGGCACTATCTGGCAGTTGTCCTGGATCTCTATGCACGCAGAGTGGTGGGCTGGGCCTTATCAGAAAAGCCGAACGCAGACCTCGTGGTCAAAGCGCTGGACGTGGCTTACGAACAACGCGGAAAGCCTCAAGGGCTACTGTTTCACCCCGGCCAGTTGAATCCGCCCAATATGGCAGTCGTCAGTTCCGCCAGAGACTGTGGCGCTACCGCATGCGCCAGAGCATCAGCCGCCGAGGCAACTGCTGGGATAATGCGCCGATGGAGCGAGTATTTCGCAGCTTGAAATCAGAGTGGATACCGACCACGGGCTACCTGACCGGGCAGCAAGCTCAACGAGACATTAGCCAGTACCTGATGGGCCACTACAACTGGATCCGACCCCATCACTTCAACGATGGGCTGGCTCCGGCGAAAGCTGAAGAAAAACTCAAA
>NZ_JBOBDQ010000126.1:0-1262 GCF_050586565.1 Pseudomonas sp. WC1 | reverse complement strand
TGTATGGACCGGACACATGGTGGACACGTGTGCGGAGACATGGTTGACACTTTTCGGCAAGCAATCTGCCGGGAATACGACCATGCCTTGGAACGCGAGAGATGCCATGAGCTTAAGAGAAGAGTTCGTTAGCCTGGCCAATCACCCGGACGCCAATATGAGGGAGCTATGCCGCCGGTTCGGCATTAGCCCTCAGACGGGTTACAAATGGCTCAATCGATTTCGACAGGACGGCTTACTCGGCTTGCAGGAGCGCTCTCGAAAGCCGGCCGTCAGCCCTCGCAAGACTCAGCCTGGGCTAGAAGAGGAAGTGATTGCCATCCGTAAGGAGCACTCCACGTGGGGTGGCCGAAAGATCAGTCACCTGCTTGATCAGCGCATCTGTGCCAGTACCGTAACCAATGTCCTGCATCGGCATGGATTGATCACCGCGGAGGCTTCCGAGGCTGCTAAACCATGGACACGCTTTGAGCGCGAAGCCCCGAATGATCTGTGGCAGATCGATTTTAAAGGTTTCTTCCAAACGGCTCAGGGACCTTGTTATCCGCTGACGCTGATTGATGACCACTCACGCTTTAACCTTGTGATACAGGCCTGCGCACATCAGCGCACAGGGTTGGTCATGGAGCACCTGACCGATCTGTTCAGCCGGTATGGACTGCCCGTGCAGATCAACGCGGATAATGGCTCGCCCTGGGGGGCGCCAAGAAATCCCGGAGAACTCACACCCCTAGGTATCTGGTTGGTTCGCCTGGGAATTCGACTGACTTTCAGCAGGCCAGGCCACCCACAAACCAATGGCAAGGATGAGCGATTCCACCGGACGCTCAAGGCCGAGGTACTAACCGGGCGCAGTTTTCGGGATCTGCGAGAAGCGCAGGAAGCTTTCGACCTCTGGCGGGGCATTTACAACTACAAGCGTCCTCATCAGCAGCTGGGCTACAAAGTACCGGCAGATCGCTATCAGATGAGCAGGCGGGCTTTCCCAAGCCGTCTACCGCCCGTTGAATACGGTCCCGATGATATTTTGGTGAAACCCTACAGCAGTCAGTTCCGCTTCAAGAAACGCTCATTTCGGATAGCCAAGGCGCTAGCAGGCTATGTGTTGGCGCTCCGTCGCAGCGATCAAGGGCCTGACCATTTTGATGTTTACTTTTGCCAGCACAAGCTGCGAACCATCGACTTCAACAACCCCGACGGTAAGCGATAATGTGTCCACCATGTCCCCGCACATGTGTCAGCGATGTCTCAAGTCCATACAC
>NZ_JBOBDQ010000125.1:0-1278 GCF_050586565.1 Pseudomonas sp. WC1 | reverse complement strand
CGGGGTGCTCAACAACTCGGGCGATGGCCTGATCTACAGCCAGCAGGGCGACGTAGGCCTGCAGGCGGCCAGCCTGAACAACGCCAAGGGCACCGTGCAGGCCAAGGGCGCGATCACCGTGCAGGCCACCGGCCTGCTCGACAACCAGGGCGGCAAGCTGATCGCCCAGGATGGCGCGCTGACCGTGACCGCCGACACCCTCGACAACCGCGGCGGCATCCTCGCCAGCCTCAAGCAGGCGCTGGGCGTGCGCACCACCGGCGTGCTGCGCAATGGCAGCGACGCCACTGGCCAGCGCGGCATCCTCCAGGCGCTGAGCCTGGACGTGCAGAGCGCCAGCCTGGACAACCACGGCGGGCGCATCGCCGCGCTCGGCGGTGATACCGCGATCCGCACCGGGCAGCTGGACAACCGCGATGGCGGCATCTCCGCCAGTGGCCTGCTCAAGGTCACCGGCGCCAGCCTGCTCAACGGTGGCGACGCGCGCGGCGAGATGGTCGGCCAGCGTATCGAACTGGGGCTGAGCGGCG
The DNA here is from genome assembly GCF_050586565.1 of Pseudomonas sp. WC1. Taxonomy (NCBI): domain Bacteria; kingdom Pseudomonadati; phylum Pseudomonadota; class Gammaproteobacteria; order Pseudomonadales; family Pseudomonadaceae; genus Pseudomonas; species Pseudomonas sp. WC1. The sequence goes on along the minus strand of NZ_JBOBDQ010000125.1, from coordinate 748 downwards.
CGCTGGACAACCGCGGCGGCATCATCGAAAGCGCCAGTACCCTCGCCATCACGGCCGCCACTCTGGACAACCAGGGGGGGCAACTGCGTGCCGTCGGCACCAGCGGCAAGAGCCAGTTCGCCATTGGCGGGTTGTTCGACAACCGCAATGGCCAGGTGGAGATCGGCAACAGTGACCTGACCCTAGGCGCCGGCCTGCTGCAGAACGTCGGTGGCAAGGTGCTGCACGTCGGCAAGGGCGTGTTCGACATCGACACCGCCAACCTTACCCGTGCCGGCGGCAGCCTCAGCACCCGCGGCGGCCTGACCCTGACCGCCGACAGCTGGACCAACGGCAGCGCCATCCAGGCCGGGCGCCTGACGGTCAATGTCAACAACCTCACCCAGACCGCTGGCGGCCAGTTGCTGGCATTCGACAGCCTGGTGGGCAACGGCGGCAACTGGAGCAACGAAGGTCTGATCGCCAGTGACGGCGCGCTCAGCCTCAACCTGGGGGGTACCTACAGCAGCGCCAATGGGCGGGTGAACAGCCTGGGTACCCTGGGGGTGAGCGCAGCGCAGATGAACCTGGGCAGCAACGCCAGCATCACGGGCGTGGGCAACACCACGATCAATGTGGCGGGCCTGCTGACCAACCAGGGGCGGCTGAGCTCGGCGGGGGATCTGCTGGTCAACGCCGGTAGCGTGAACAACCTGGGGACTTTGGGGGGCAACCAGTTGGTGCGGGTGACCACCGGCAGCCTGCGCAA
>NZ_JBOBDQ010000124.1:0-1302 GCF_050586565.1 Pseudomonas sp. WC1 | reverse complement strand
GTGGGAGCAACTGTCTTGAGGGGATTTTTTTAGAACGATCCTTTCAGACATAGCTTCGCCAGCGACACCCTCCAGATGGAGTCGCTGGCGAAGCCCGCTATCAGTAACTACCTCTGAGAAATGTCAGGCTGCGGGCGCCTGGGTTTTATGGTCCTTCCATGGCGTACCGTCCCTCAACATGGCATTCAGCCGCACCAGCAACACGCGCATGCAAGCCACCACGGCTACTTTGGGGCGCTTACCACGCGCTACCAGTGTGTCATACCGGGTCTTGAACTCAGGGACGTGCCTGATCATCACCCAAGCCGCCATGTAGATAACGCCACGAACTTTGTAGCGCCCGCCCTCGATCTTGCGTGGGCCGCTCTTGCTCCCACTGTCCTTGTTGTAGGGCGCCAGCCCCACCAGGGCGGTGATCTTCCGTCCGCTCAGCGTGCCCAGCTCGGGCAAATAGGCCATCAGCTTGGCAGTCGTAATCAGGCCTACGCCTTTGACTGATGCCAAGTGCTTGGCTTTCTCGCTGTTCAGCGCCTTTGAGGCCTGCGCAAGGTGTTTGTCCAATGCCTTGATCTGAGCGTTGAGAGACGCAATGTGCTCAGTGAAGAAGGTGATTGCTACAGGGGAAGTCGCTTGCTTGATTCGACGTCTGTCATCGTCGCGATGCTCAACGATCTGATCCCGTAGCTTGACCAGCTCGCTCAGCTCATCACGTGCCTGACTGGGCTCGATCTTTGATGGGGATGCCAGATGCTGGGCGAACTTGGCCAGCATCAAGGCATCGATCCTGTCGGTTTTGGCCAGTTGACCAATTGCTTGGGCATAGTCATGAGAGCGTTTGGGGTTGACGCGAACGACATCCAAATCAGCGATGCGTAACGCCTTGAAAACCGCTTTCTCATAGCCCCCCGTAGCCTCGAGCACGATCCGCTCGACCTCAAGCTCGTTCAAGCAGGCAATCAGCTGGGCAATCCCCTCAGGGTCATTCCTCAGCTGGAATGGCTTGGAAAGTTCAGGCCAGAACCCCACGTCCAGGGTCGCTTTCGAAACATCGATACCAACGAAACAGGAAATCATGGCCAAGCCCTCTTACACTGGGAAGTGAGAGCGCTCTGACCTATCCCACGCTTGTGATTTCGAGCTCGCTACTCATCCAACTGTTCGGGCTTCAGGTCAGAGTGAGGGGTGGATGGCGACTATGCTCCCACACGTGCTCTAGGGCACCGCCGGCTTGCAGTCTGCCATCCACCGCTCTCACCCCTTCAGTCTAAGAGCCTTTCAAGACACAAGCCGGCTTGCCGGCGA
>NZ_JBOBDQ010000123.1:0-1347 GCF_050586565.1 Pseudomonas sp. WC1 | reverse complement strand
AGAGTTTGGCCTGGCGCCAGATCAATTGCTCGGTGGGATAACCCTGCTTGCGCGCCAGCGCCAGTAGCTGGTCACGGGTCTGGTCACTGACAGTGGGGGTGCGCGACAGCAGCCACAGGTATTCGCGGTTCGGGTGGCCGACCACGGCCACGCGGTAATCCGCGTCGTGATACAGCACCCAGTATTCGCCCTTGGTCAGGTCCGGTGCCAGGCGGCTGAACCAGTTGTCGAAGCGCACCCAGAGCTTGTCGGTGCGGCCGGGTACCTGCGCCTCGGCGATGCCATTGGCCTGGTTCCATTGGCCGTCCTTTTCCAGGCAGCGGTTGGAGACGTCGATGCGCCCGTCCTCGCGCAGGCCATAACGGGCCTCGGACTGCACGCAATTGCGCTGGAAGAACATCGGCAGGCGCGCCAGTTCATACCAGGTGCCCTGATAGCGCTGGAGCTCGACCTGTTGCGTGGTAGGCGGTGGCTGCTCGTCGCGGGCGCTGGTGCAGCCCGTGAGCGCGAGGGTAAGGCAGCAGCAAAACGGCACGGCCAGGCGCATCGCCATGGGAAACCTCCTGAAGGGGGGAAAGGCTCACATGGCTTTCGATGCGCGGGCCGGCCAAAGGTTTTACTGGGCTGGGCGGGAAGTTTCCACGCTCAGTACTTCGGTGAAGATGGCTTCGACGGTCTGGTCGACCTTGAGGTTTTTCATGCGTGCCTGCAGTTCGGGATTCTCGACCTTGACCACCTGCAGTTTGCCTTCGGGCGGCAGCAGGGTGACTTCATGAGTGTTCAGGTCGATCTTCTTGATCTGCGAGGTGACCTTGACCTGGCGGAAAGCCTCGCCACCTGGGTTGGGGTTGGCCGCGGTGGCGCGGATGGTGCCCGATTCCTCGGAGGCCTTGGGCGCGCCGCCGACATTGGTGTTCAGTACATAGGCGATGGCACGGGTGACTTTGATGTCGACCTGGTCGCCGACCTTGAGGTTGGGCAGGGCCTTGGCCTGTTTGGTGAGCTGGAAGGTCACGTCCTTGTCGTGGGGACCCTTGACCGTGACCTGGCGGTTGGGCAGGTCGATCTTGGTCACTTCGGTGGTGATATGGCTTTCCAGCGCCTCGCTGGCGATGGGCAGTTCGGCGGCGTGGGCGGCGAGGCTGGCGGCGGACACTAACGAGGCGAAAGCAACAGCGCGTGCGAGGGTGGCAGTCATTGGCCTGTCTTCCTTGTGGTCGATACCGGTGGATGTATGCGAGAAGAAGCATAGACACAGGTTGGCAGATGTGTGGAGCGTGTCGGTCTCATCGCGGGGCAAGCCCGCTCCCACGATCGTCAGCCAGCAGAGTTGCGAGCAGTACCAAC
>NZ_JBOBDQ010000122.1:0-1585 GCF_050586565.1 Pseudomonas sp. WC1 | reverse complement strand
GCCGCGCTCCACCGCGATGCCCACCAGCACATCCGGCCCCACGCCCTGCTCGCGCAGCTTGTGCGCCAGGCGGTTGGCACGGCGGTTGAGCTGGTCATAACTCTGCGCCTGGCCGGCAAAGGTCACGGCGATCGCTTCAGGCGTACGCGCCGCCTGCTGCTCGATCAGCGCGTGAGCGCACTCGGTGCTTGGGTAACGCCGCACATTCGCTTGCCACTCCTCCAACTCGAGCGCATCGAGCAATGGCAACTGCGCCACGCGTTGGGCGCTGTCCTGGCAGATGCCCTGCAACAGATTGCGCCAGTACCTACCCAGACGCTCGGCAGTGGCCGGATCGAACAATGCAGTGGCGTAGGTCAGGATGGCGTTCAACCCCGCGTCGTGCTCGACCGTGTTCAGGACCAGGTCGAACTGGGTGCTGCGGTCTTCCCAACCCAGCCCCTCGATCCGCAGCCCGGCCAGTTCCTGGGCCATGCCGGAGTTTTCCGCCTTGTGGTTGAACAGCACCTGGAACAGTGGGCTGTGGCTCAGGCTGCGTTCGGGCTGCAGCGCCTCGACCAGTTGCTCGAACGGCAGGTCCTGGTGCGCCTGGGCCTGCACGGCGGTGTGCCGGACCTGTTGCAGCAATCCGGCGAAGGTGGTCTGCGGCGCGAACTCAGCCTTGAGCACCTGGGTGTTGACGAAGAAGCCGATCAGGCCTTCGGTCTCGGCACGGTTGCGGTTGGCGACCGGGACGCCGACGCGCACCTGCGATTGACCACTGAGGCGGTGCAGCAGCACCTGGAACGAGGCCAGCAACAGCATGAACAGGGTCACGCCCTGTTGCCGTGCGGTGGCTTTCAGCGCCTCGGCGAGTTCCGGCTCCAGGCGGATATCCAGGCGTGCCCCGGCATGACTCAGCTGCAACGGGCGTGGGCGGTCGGCAGGCAACTCCAGCACCGGTTGCTCCTCGCCCAGTTGCTGACGCCAGTAGTCGAGCTGGCGCGCCTGCTCGCCCGCCGCCATCCACTGGCGCTGCCAGGCAGCATAATCCGCGTACTGGAACGCCAGGGCCGGCAGTTGCGCCTCGGCGCCCTGACGGTACCCGGCATACAGACGCACCACTTCATCGACCATGATCGGCATCGACCAACCATCGGCGACGATATGGTGCAGGGTCAGGACCAGCACATGCTCGTCGGCGGCCAGGCGCAGCAGGCGGGCACGCAGCAACGGGCCGTGCTCCAGGTCGAACGGCTGCGCGGTCTCCTGCGCAACTCGCGCCTGAAGCGCCTCGCTCGCCACCGTCTCGACCGGCAGGTCGAAATCACCTGCGGCATGGATGCGTTGCCAGGCCTGTTCACCTTCCTGATGGAAGGTAGTACGCAGGGTTTCGTGGCGGGCGATCAGCGCGGCGAAGCTGCTGCGCAGCGCCTCGATATCCAGCTCGCCCTTCAAGCGCAGGGCCGACGGGATGTTGTAGGCGGCACTGGCCGGCTCCAGTTGCCAGAGGAACCACTGGCGTTGCTGGGCGTAGGACAAGGCCAGCGGCTGGTTGCGGTCCACGACGCTGAACGCCGGCGCCTGGCTGGCCGCGCCTTCGCCA
>NZ_JBOBDQ010000121.1:0-1741 GCF_050586565.1 Pseudomonas sp. WC1 | reverse complement strand
CGGCAGTGCCACCGGTACCGCCACCATCAACGTGCCGGACGACGTGTTCATCGGCGGCCAAGCCACCATCAGCAACAAGATCACCGGTGTCACCGGCGCCGACAACTTCGAGAAACTGACCCTGGGTCAGAATGAAGTGAAGACTTCCGTCACCGACGAGCCGGGCTCGGGCACTCCAGGCACCGGCAACCAGGGCGATAAGGTCTCGGTCACCATCGTCGGCAACGGCGATGTCAACGAAGCCCAGCAGCCATCGTTCACCGTCAAGGTCAGCCAGAAGCTCGACCAGGACCTGACCGTCACCTTGAGCAATGGTGCCAAGGTGGTGATTCCCGCCGGCCAGACCCAGGTCGAATACAAGGCGCCGATCCAGGGCGACGATGTGTTCAAGGACGGCGGCCCGCTCACCGTTGGCATCAGCGATGCCAGCGTGGTCGGCAAGACCTTCGAGAACCTCGAGCTCGGCGGCAGCGCCACCGTGCAGATCAACGACACCATCAGTGAAGTCGTGGCCACCTTGTCCGCCGACAAGACCACCGTGTCCGAAGGCGGCCAGATCACCTATACCGTGACCCTGACCAATACCCAGGGCCTGTCGGTCACCGGCCACAACGGCCTGACCTTCACCCTTTCCGATGGCACCAAGGTCACCATCCCGGCCGGCAGCGCCACTGGCACCGCAACCATCAATGCGCCGGACGACGTGTTCGTCGGTGGTCAGCCAACCATCAACAACAAAATCACCGGCGTCACCGGCGCCGACAACTTCGAAAAACTGACCCTCGGCCAGAACGAAGTGAAGACCTCCGTCACCGACGAGCCAGGTTCGGGCACGCCGGGCACCGGTAACCAGGGCGACAAGGTCTCGGTCACCATCGTCGGCAATGGCAACGTCACCGAAGACCAGCAACCGTCGTTCACCGTCAAAGTCAGCCAGAAGCTGGCGCAGGACGTGACCGTGACCCTGTCCAACGGCGCCAAGGTGGTGATCCCGGCTGGCCAGACCCAGGTCGAGTACAAGGCCGCCGCCCAGGGCGATGACGTGTTCAAGGACGGCGACACCCTCACCGTCGGCATCTCCGATGCGTCGGTCACCGGCAAGACCTTCGAAAACCTCGAGCTCGGCGGCAACGCCAGCGTTCAGATCAACGACACCGTCAGCGAAGTGGTCGCCACCCTGTCGGCAGACAAGACGACTGTCAGCGAAGGCGGCCAAGTCACCTACACCGTAACGTTGACCAACGCCCAGGGCCTGTCGGTCACCGGCCACAACGGCCTGACTTTCACCCTGACCGATGGCACCAAAGTCAGCATCCCGGCCGGCAGCGCCACTGGCACCGCCACCATCAATGCGCCGGACGACGTGTTCGTCGGTGGTCAGCCAACCATCAACAACAAGATCACCGGCGTCACCGGCGCGGACAACTTCGAGAAGCTGACCCTGGGTCAGAACGAAGTGAAGACCTCCGTCACCGACGAGCCAGGTTCGGGCACGCCGGGCACCGGCAACCAGGGCGACAAGGTTTCGGTCACCATCGTCGGCAATGGCAACGTCACCGAAGACCAGCAACCGTCGTTCACCGTCAAGGTCAGCCAGAAACTGGCGCAGGACCTGACCGTGACCCTGTCCAACGGCGCCAAGGTGGTAATCCCGGCTGGCCAGACCCAGGTCGAGTACAAGGCCGCCGCCCAGGGCGACGATGTGTTCAAGGACGGCAGCTCGCTGACCGTCGGCATCACT
>NZ_JBOBDQ010000119.1:0-2144 GCF_050586565.1 Pseudomonas sp. WC1 | reverse complement strand
CCGCACCGGATGACGTGTTCGTCGGCGGCCAGCCTTCTATTGTCAACAAGATCGAATCGGTTGCCGGTGGCGACAACTTCGAGAAACTGACCCTCGGCGACAACTCGGTCACCACCACCGTGACTGACGAGCCAGGTACCGGCACCCCAGGCACCGATAACCAAGGCGACAAGGTCACCGTCACCATCGTCGGCAAAGGCGATGTCACCGAAGACCAGCAGCCAGCCTTCACCGTCAAGGTCAGCCAGAAGCTCGACCATGACCTGACCGTCACCCTGTCCAATGGCGACAAGGTTGTGATCCCGGCCGGCCAGACCGAAGCCGAGTACAAGGCCAAAGCCCAAGGTGATGACGTCTTCAAGGACGGCGATACCTTGACCGTCGGCATCACCGATGCTGCCGTTGACGGCAAAGCTTTCGAAAATCTGGAGCTGGGCGGTAACGCTTCCGTCCAGATCACCGACACCATCAGTGAGGTCGTCGCAACCCTGACTGCGGACAAGACCACCGTCAACGAAGGTGGCCAGATCACCTACACCGTGACCCTGACCAATGCCCAAGGTCTGCCGGTCAACGGCCACAATGGCCTGACCTTTACCCTGACCGATGGCACCAAGGTCACCGTTCCTGCCGGCAGTGCCAGCGGTACCTTCACCATCACCGCTCCTGACGACGTATTCGTCGGCGGCCAGCCGAGCATCGTCAACAAGATCGAATCGGTTGCCGGTGGCGACAACTTCGAGAAGCTGACCCTGGGTCAGGACGAAGTGAAGACCTCCGTCACAGACGAGCCAGGCACCGGCACTCCAGGCACCGACAACCAGGGCGACAAGGTCACCGTCACCATCGTCGGCAAAGGCGATGTCACCGAAGACCAGCAACCGGCCTTCACCGTCAAGGTCAGCCAGAAGCTCGACCACGACCTGACTGTCACCCTGTCCAATGGCGACAAGGTGGTGATCCCTGCTGGCCAGACCGAAGCCGAGTACAAGGCCAAAGCCCAAGGTGATGACGTCTTCAAGGACGGCGATACCTTGACCGTCGGCATCACCGATGCTGCTGTCGATGGCAAGGCCTTCGAGAACCTGGAACTGGGTGGCAACGCCTCGGTGCAGATCACCGACACCATCAGTGAAGTGGTCGCGACCCTCACCGCTGACAAGACCACCGTGTCCGAGGGCGGCCAGATCACCTACACCGTCACCCTGACCAATGCCCAGGGCCTGTCGATCACCGGCCATAACGGCCTGACCTTCACCCTGACCGATGGCACCAAAGTCACCATTCCGGCGGGGAGCGCCAGCGGCACCTTCACCATCACCGCACCGGATGACGTGTTCGTCGGCGGCCAGCCTTCTATCGTCAACAAGATCGAATCGGTCGCCGGTGGCGACAACTTCGAGAAACTGACCCTCGGCGACAACTCGGTCACCACCACCGTGACCGACGAGCCAGGTACCGGCACTCCAGGCACCGACAACCAGGGCGACAAGGTCACCGTCACCATCGTCGGCAAGGGCGATGTCACCGAAGACCAGCAGCCAGCCTTCACCGTCAAGGTCAGCCAGAAACTGGACCATGACCTGACCGTGACCCTGTCGAACGGCGACAAAGTCGTCATTCCAGCCGGTCAGACCGAAGCCGAGTACAAAGCCAAAGCCCAGGGCGACGACGTCTTCAAAGACGGCGACACCCTGACTGTCGGCATCACCGATGCTGCCGTTGACGGCAAGTCCTTCGAGAATCTGGAACTGGGTGGCAACGCCTCGGTGCAGATCACCGACACCATCAGTGAAGTGGTCGCGACCCTGACCGCCGACAAGACCACCGTCACCGAAGGCGGCCAGATCACCTACACCGTGACCCTGACCAACGCTCAGGGGCTGCCGGTCAACGGCCACAACGGCCTGACCTTTACCCTGACCGATGGCACCAAGGTCACCATTCCGGCCGGCAGTGCCAGCGGCACCTTCACCATTACCGCTGCGGACGACGTATTCGTCGGCGGTCAGCCGAACATCGTCAACAAGATCGAGTCGGTTGCCGGTGCCGACCACTTCGAGAAGCTGACCCTCGGCGACAACTCGGTTACTACAACCGTGACCGATGAGCCGGGTACTGGCACCCCAGGCACCGATAACCAA
>NZ_JBOBDQ010000118.1:0-2242 GCF_050586565.1 Pseudomonas sp. WC1 | reverse complement strand
TTTCAACCGCCCCGACCTTACCGCCGAGCGTTTCCTCGACGACCCGTTCGCCGCTGGCCGTATGTACCGCAGCGGCGACCTGGTGCGCTGGAACGCCGACGGCACCCTGGAGTACCAGGGGCGCAACGATGACCAGGTGAAGATTCGCGGTGTGCGGGTCGAACTGGGCGAGATCGAGGCCGCGCTCAAGGCTCAGCCGGGCATCGCCGATGCCGTGGTGCTGGTGCGCGACGAGCGCCTGCTGGCGTGGTTCACCGAAGCGGCAACGGTCGATATCGAGCGCTTGCGCGAGGGCTTGCAGGCCAGCCTGCCGGCGCATCTGCTGCCGCAGGCCTTGGTCCGCCTGGACGCCCTGCCACTGACCAGCCACGGCAAGCTGGACCGCCAGGCGCTGCCGCAACCGGCCATGCTCGCCGCCCAGGACTACGTCATGCCGCAAGGTCCTGTGGAAACCGCCATCGCCGGGCTCTGGGCCGAAGTGCTGGGTATCGAGCAGGTCGGTCGCCACGACAACTTCTTCGAACTCGGCGGCCACTCGCTGCTGGCGGTGACCCTCACCGCGCGCCTGCGCCAGGCCGGCCTGCAGGCCGACGTGCGCACCCTGTTCGGCCAGCCGACAGTGGCGGCGCTGGCGGCGACCCTGGGCCAGGGCCGCCGGGTCGAGGTCCCGGCCAACCGGATCCCGGCCGGCTGCACCCAGATCACCCCGGACATGCTGCCGTTGGTGGCGCTGGAGCAGGCCGCCATCGAACGCATCGTCGCCACGGTGCCGGGCGGCGCGGCCAACGTGCAGGACATCTATCCGCTGGCGCCGTTGCAGGAAGGCATCCTCTACCACCACCTCAGCTCGCCGCAGCACGACCCCTATGTGCTGCAGTCGCCCATGGCCTTCGACAGCCTGGCGCGGCTCGAAGCCTTCGCCGCTGCGTTGCGCCAGGCCATCGCACGCCACGATGTGCTGCGTACCGCCGTGCTCTGGGAGGGCCTGGCGCAACCGCTGCAGGTGGTCTGGCGCGAGGCGCCGCTACTGGTCGTACCGCTCGAAGGGCAGGACCTGCAACGCCTGGACCTGAGCCAGGCACCGCTGATTCGCCTGCTGTACAGCGCCGATGCCGGCAGCCAACGGGTCGAGGCACTGCTGCAGTTCCACCATATCGTCCTCGATCACACCGCCCTGGAGATCATCGGCGCGGAACTGCTGGGCTACCTGCAAGGCACCACGGCACCGCTGCAGGCCCCGGTGCCTTACCGCAACTACGTGGCCCAGGCGCGCCTGGGCGTCAGCCAGGCCGAGCACGAGGCGTTCTTCCGCGAGCTGCTGGGCGATATCGACGAGCCGACGCTGCCCTACGGCCTGAGCGACGTGCAGGGCGATGGCCAGGCTATCGAGGAAGCCCAGCTGTGGCTGGACGAGACCTTGGCCGCGCGCCTGCGCCAGCAGGCCCGGCAACTGGGCAGCAGCCCCGCGAGCCTGTTCCACCTGGCCTTCGCCCGCCTGCTGGCCGCCACCAGCGGCCGCGACAGCGTGGTGTTCGGCACCGTGCTGCTGGGCCGACTGGAGGCCGGCGAGGGCGCCGAGCGGGCGCTGGGCATGTTCATCAACACCCTGCCGCTGCGCCTGGACCTGCAGGGCGCGGCCCTGCCCGAGGCGGTGCGCCAGACCCAGCAGCGCCTGAGCGCCTTGCTCGCCCACGAACATGCGTCGCTGGCCCTGGCCCAGCGTTGCAGCGGCGTACCGGCGCCGGCGCCGCTGTTCAGCGCCATGCTCAACTACCGCCACGGCCAGGAGGCCAGCGAAGCCCGGCGCCTGGACTGGCAGGGCATCGAGTTCCTCGACGGTCAGGAGCGCAGCAACTACCCGCTGAGCCTCAGCGTGGACGACATGGGCCAAGGGTTCCGCCTGGTGGCCATGACCTCGGCGACGGTTGGCGCCGCGCGGGTCTGCGGGCAGCTGCGGCAGGTACTGCTGGCGTTGGTCGACGGCCTGGAGGCGCAAACCGGGCAGACGGTGCTGCAACTGCCGGTGCTGCAGGACGAGGAACGCGCCTACCTGTTGCAGGGCTGCAACGCCACGGCGCGGGCCAATGATTCCGAGCAGCCTATCCAGGCACTGTTCGAGCGGCAGGCAGCACGCGCCCCGGAAGCGATTGCGGTGCACGCCGAGGCGGGGCAACTGAGCTACCGCGAGCTCAACATCCAGGCCAACCGCCTGGCCCATTACCTGATCGAACTGGGTGTGAAA
>NZ_JBOBDQ010000117.1:0-2254 GCF_050586565.1 Pseudomonas sp. WC1 | reverse complement strand
CTGCACGCCCAGCGCGATCAGGTGGTGAGCCAGGCGGTTGGCCTCGGCATTGAGCTGGATAAAACTCAGCTCACCCTGCTCCGCGCAGATGGCCACGGCCTCGGGCGTACGCAGGGCCTGGGCCTCGAACAGCGCCTGGAGGGTCTGGGTCAGGTCGTGAGGCCGCGCCATGCGGTTGCAGTCGTGCACCAGCTGACGGCGCTCATCGAGCGACAGCACCGGCAGTTTCAGCAACGCCTGGCGTGGCTCGCATGCCAGCGCTTCGACCATTGCCTGCAGCACCTGTCGCAGTTGCTCACAGACCCGCGCGGCGCCGACCGCCGCCGGGGTCAGGGCCACCAGACGGAAGCCTGCACCGATGTCGTCCACGCTCAGGCTCAGCGGATAGTTGCTGCGCTCATTGCTCTGCAGGGTCTCGATACCCTGCAGCGCCAGGCGCTGGGCCTCGTCCGCCTGGGTGCCGTGACGGTAGTTGAGCATCGCGCTGAACAGTGGCGCCGGCGCCGGTACGCCGCTGCAGCGCTGGGCCAGGGCCAGCGACGCATGTTCGTGGGCGAGCAAGGCGCTGAGGCGCTGCTGGGTCTGATGCACCGCCTCCTGCAGGGTCGTGGCGCGCAGGTCCAGGCGCAGCGGCAGGGTGTTGATGAACATGCCCAAGGCCTGTTCGGCGCCCTCGCCAGCCTCCAGCCGGCCCAGCAGCACGGTGCCGAACACCACGCTGTCGCGGCCGCTGGTGGCGGCCAGCAGACGGCCGTAGGCCAGGTGGAACAGGCTGGCGACGCTGACACCCAACCGCCGGGCCTGTTGCCGCAGGTCTGCGCACAGGGTCTCGTCCAGCCACAGCTGGGCCTCCTCGATGCCCTGGCCATCGACCTGCACGTCGCCCAGGCCGTAGGGCAAGGTCGGCTCGTCGATATCACCCAGTTGCTCGCGGAAGAACGCCTCGTGCTCGGCCTGGCTGACGCCCAGGCGCGCCTGGGCCACGTAGTTGCGGTACGGCGCGCCCTGCCCGGCGGGCACCGCTGCGCCCTGCAGGTAACCGACCAGCTCGCGGCCCAGTACATCCAGAGCGGTATGGTCGAGGACGATATGGTGGAATTGCAACGCGGCCAGCAACCCTGGACCTTGCGGGTCCGACCAGTGGTACAGGCGCACCAGCGGGGCCTGTTCCAGGGCCAGGGCGTGCGGCACCGCGGCTTCATCCGCCACCTCGAACACCGCCAGAGCGGCCTGGCGCCACACCACCTGCACCGCCTGCGGCAGGCCGTCCCACAGCACCGAGGTGCGTAGCACGTCGTGGCGGGCGATCACCTTGCCCAGGGCATCGACGAAGGCGTGCAGGCGTTCTTGGCTGGCGAACGCCATGCGCGAGGCCAGCACGTAGGGGTCGTGCTCCGGCGAGCTGAGGTGGTGGTAGAGGATGCCCTCCTGCAACGGCGCCAGCGGGTAGATGTCCTGCACGTTGGCCGCGCCGCCCGGCACCGTGGCGACGATGCGCTCGATGGCGGCCGGTTCAAGATCCACCAGTGACAGCATGTCCGGGGTGATCCGGGTGCAGCCGGCCGGGATCCGGTTGGCCGGGACCTCGACCTGGCGGCCCTGGCCCAGGGTCGCCGCCAGCGCCGCCACCGTCGGCTGGCCGAACAAGGTGCGCACGTCGGCCTGCAGACCGGCTTGGCGCAGGCGCGCGGTGAGGGTCACCGCCAGCAGCGAGTGGCCACCGAGTTCGAAGAAGTTGTCGTGGCGACCGACCTGCTCGATACCCAGCACTTCGGCCCAGATCGCGGCTATTGCCACCTCGGAAGCACCGGTCGGCGCGACATAGGCGTGGCGAACCAGGGCCGAGGGATCGGGATCCGGCAGCGCCTTGCGGTCCAGCTTGCCATGGCTGGTCAGTGGCAGTGCGTCCAGGCGAACCAAGGCTTGCGGCAGCAGATGCGCCGGCAGGCTGGCCTGCAAGCCCTCGCGCAGGCGCTCGATATCGACCGCTGCCGCTTCGGTGAACCACGCCAGCAGGCGCTCGTCGCGCACCAGCACCACGGCATCGGCGATGCCCGGCTGGGCCTTGAGCGCGGCCTCGATCTCGCCCAGTTCGACCCGCACACCGCGAATCTTCACCTGGTCATCGTTGCGCCCCTGATAGTCCAGGGTGCCGTCGGCGTTCCAGCGCACCAGGTCGCCGCTGCGGTACATACGGCCAGCGGCGAACGGGTCGTCGAGGAAACGCTCGGCGGTAAGGTCGGGGCGGTTGAAG
>NZ_JBOBDQ010000116.1:0-2372 GCF_050586565.1 Pseudomonas sp. WC1 | reverse complement strand
GGTGATGCCGACGGTCAGCGAGCTGCCGTCCTTGAACACGTCGTCGCCCTGGGCGGCGGCTTTGTACTCGACCTGGGTCTGGCCGGCGGGGATCACCACCTTGGCGCCGTTGGACAGGGTCACGGTCAGGTCCTGCGCCAGTTTCTGGCTGACCTTGACGGTGAACGACGGTTGCTGGTCTTCGGTAACGTTGCCATTGCCGACGATGGTGACCGAAACCTTGTCACCCTGGTTGCCGGTGCCTGGTGTGCCCGAGCCCGGCTCATCAGTGACGGAGGTCTTCACTTCGTTCTGACCCAGGGTCAGCTTCTCGAAGTTGTCCGCGCCGGTGACGCCGGTGATCTTGTTGCTGATGGTCGGCTGACCACCGACGAACACGTCGTCCGGCGCATTGATGGTGGCGGTGCCAGTGGCGCTGCCGGCCGGGATGCTGACCTTGGTGCCATCGGTGAGGGTGAAGGTCAGGCCATTGTGGCCGGTGACCGACAGGCCCTGGGCGTTGGTCAGGGTCACGGTGTAGGTGACCTGGCCGCCTTCGGACACGGTGGTCTTGTCGGCGGACAAGGTGGCCACGACTTCACTGATGGTGTCGGTGATCTGCACGGTGGCATTGCCACCCAGCTCCAGGTTTTCGAAGGTATGGCCCGGAACCGTCGCATCGGTGATGCCGACGGTCAGCGAGCTGCCGTCCTTGAACACGTCGTCGCCCTGGGCGGCAGCCTTGTACTCGGTCTGAGTCTGACCGGCCGGGATCACCACCTTGTCGCCGTTGGACAGGGTGACAGTCAGGTCGTATCCAAGCTTCTGGCTGACCTTGACGGTGAACGAGGGCTGCTGGTCCTCGGTGACATTGCCATTGCCGACGATGGTGACGGACACCTTGTCGCCCTGGTTGTCGGTGCCCGGGGTTCCAGTGCCCGGCTCGTCGGTCACGGAGGTCTGCACCTCACCTTGGCCGAGGGTCAGTTTCTCGAAGTTGTCGGCACCGCTGACGGTCACCAGTTTGTTGCTGATGGTCGCCTGGCCGCCGACGAACACATCGTCCGGTGCATTGATGGTGGCTGTGCCGGTAGCGTTGCCTGCCGGGATGGTGACCTTGGTACCGTCGGACAGGGTGAAGGTCAGGCCATTGTGACCAGTGACCGACAGACCCTGGGCGTTGGTCAGGGTCACGGTGTAGGTGATCTGGCCACCTTCGGACACAGTGGTCTTGTCGGCGGTGAGGGTCGCGACGACTTCACTGATGGTATCGGTGATCTGCACAGTGGCGTTGCCACCGAGCTCCAGGTTTTCGAAGGTCTTGCCGGTGACTGCGGCATCGGTGATGCCGACGGTCAGCGAGCTGCCATCCTTGAACACGTCGTCGCCCTGGGCGGCAGCCTTGTACTCGGTCTGGGTCTGACCGGCGGGGATTACGACCTTGTCGCCATTGCTCAGGGTCACGGTCAGGTCCTGCGCCAGTTTCTGGCTGACCTTGACGGTGAACGACGGTTGCTGGTCTTCGGTGACATTGCCGTTGCCGACGATGGTGACGGTGACCTTGTCGCCTTGGTTATCGGTACCTGGAGTGCCGGTGCCTGGCTCGTCGGTCACGGTTGTGGTGAGCGTGTTGTCGCCGAGGGTGAGTTTCTCGAAGTTTTCTGCGCCGCTGACGCCTTCGATCTTGTTGACGATCGCAGGCTGACCGCCAACGAACACGTCGTCCGGGGCCGTGATGGTGAAGGTGCCGCTGGCGCTGCCGGCCGGAATGGTGACTTTGGTGCCATCGGTCAGGGTGAAGGTCAGGCCGTTGTGGCCGGTGACCGACAGGCCCTGGGCATTGGTCAGGGTCACGGTATAGGTGATCTGGCCACCTTCGGTGACGGTGGTCTTGTCAGCGGTGAGGGTCGCGACCACTTCACTGATGGTGTCGGTGATCTGTACCGAGGCGTTGCCGCCCAGCTCCAGGTTCTCGAAGGCCTTGCCATCGACTGCAGCATCGGTGATGCCGACAGTCAGGGTGTCGCCATCCTTGAAGACGTCGTCACCCTGGGCTTTGGCTTTGTACTCGGTTTCGGTCTGACCGGCTGGAATGACGACTTTGTCGCCGTTCGACAGGGTTACGGTCAGGTCGTGGTCGAGCTTCTGGCTGACCTTGACGGTGAAGGCGGGCTGCTGGTCTTCGGTGACATCGCCTTTGCCGACGATGGTGACGGTGACCTTGTCGCCCTGGTTGTCGGTGCCTGGCGTGCCAGTACCCGGCTCATCGGTCACGGTTGTGGTAACCGAGTTGTCGCCGAGGGTCAGCTTCTCGAAGTTGTCGCCACCGGCAACCGATTCGATCTTGTTGATGATAGAAGGCTGGCCGCCGACGAACACGTCGTCCGGCGCGC
>NZ_JBOBDQ010000115.1:0-2775 GCF_050586565.1 Pseudomonas sp. WC1 | reverse complement strand
GGCGGTCAGGGTCGCTACGACTTCGCTGATGGTGTCGTTGATCTGAACGCTGGCGTTGCCGCCGAGCTCGAGGTTCTCGAAGGTCTTGCCGGTGACCGAGGCGTCGGAAATCCCTACGGTCAGGGTGTCGCCATCCTTGAAGACGTCATCGCCTTGGGCGGTCGCCTTGTACTCAACCTGGGTTTGACCCGCTGGGATCACGACTTTATCGCCGTTGCTCAGGGTTACGGTCAGGTCCTGACCGAGTTTCTGGCTGACCTTGACGGTGAAGCTTGGCTGCTGGTCTTCGGTGACCGCGCCGTTGCCGACGATGGTGACGGAGACTTTGTCACCTTCGTTGCCGGTGCCCGGAGTGCCGGTGCCTGGCTCGTCGGTGACGGAGGTTTTCACTTCGTCCTGACCCAGGGTCAGTTTTTCGAAGTTGTCGGCACCAGTCACGCCTTCCAGTTTGTTGGTGATGGTCGGCTGACCGCCGACGAATACGTCGTCCGGCGCATTGATGGTGATGGTGCCGGTGGCGCTGCCCGCTGGCACGGTGACCTTGGTGCCGTCGGTCAGGGTGAAGGTCAGGCCGTTGTGGCCGGTGACCGACAGGCCCTGGGCGTTGGTCAGGGTGACGGTGTAGGTGATTGGGCCGCCTTCGCTGACGGTAGTCTTGTCGGCGGTCAGGGTTGCGACCACTTCGCTGACGGTGTCGTTGATCTCAACGCTGGCGTTGCCGCCGAGCTCGAGGTTCTCGAAGGTCTTGCCGGTGACCGACGCATCGGAAATGCCGACGGTGAGGGTGTCGCCATCCTTGAAGACGTCATCGCCTTGGGCAGTAGCCTTGTACTCAACCTGGGTTTGACCCGCAGGGATCACCACTTTATCGCCGTTGCTCAGGGTTACGGTCAGGTCCTGACCGAGTTTCTGGCTGACCTTGACGGTGAACGACGGCTGCTGATCTTCGGTGACTGCGCCGTTGCCAACTATGGTCACGGAAACCTTGTCGCCTTCGTTGCCAGTGCCGGGCGTGCCAGTACCTGGCTCATCGGTCACGGTCGTGGTGAGGGTGTCCTTGCCGAGCGTGAGCTTCTCGAAGCTATCCGCGCCGCTGACGCTTTCGAGCTTGTTGACGATCGAAGGCTGACCGCCGACGAACACGTCATCCGGTGCGGTGATGGTGAAGGTGCCGCTGGCACTACCCGCAGGAATAGTGACCTTGGTGCCATCGGTCAAAGTGAAGGTCAGGCCATTGTGGCCGTTGACTGGCAGACCCTGGGCATTGGTCAGGGTCACGGTGTAAGTGATCTGGCCACCTTCGGTGACGGTGGTCTTGTCGGCGGTCAGGGTTGCGACGACTTCGCTGATGGTGTCGGTGATCTGTACCGAGGCGTTGCCACCCAGCTCCAGGTTCTCGAAGGCCTTGCCATCGACAGCGGCATCGGCGATGCCGACAGTCAGGGTATCGCCGTCTTTGAAGACGTCGTCACCCTGGGCTTTGGCTTTGTACTCGGTTTCGGTCTGACCGGCTGGGATGACGACTTTGTCGCCGTTCGACAGGGTTACGCTCAGGTCGTGGTCGAGCTTCTGGCTGACCTTGACGGTGAAGGTCGGCTGCTGGTCTTCGGTGACATCGCCCTTGCCGACGATTGTGACGGTGACCTTGTCGCCCTGGTTGTCGGTGCCTGGAGTGCCGGTACCTGGCTCGTCAGTCACGGTGGTGGTGACCGAGTTGTCGCCGAGGGTCAGCTTCTCGAAGTTGTCGCCACCGGCAACCGATTCGATCTTGTTGACGATGCTCGGTTGGCCACCGACGAACACGTCATCCGGTGCGGTGATGGTGAAGGTACCGCTGGTGCTGCCGGCCGGAATGGTGACCTTGGTGCCATCGGTCAGGGTGAAGGTCAGGCCGTTGTGGCCGGTGACCGACAGGCCCTGGGCATTGGTCAGGGTCACGGTGTAGGTGATCTGGCCGCCTTCGGTGACGGTGGTCTTGTCGGCGGTCAGGGTCGCGACGACTTCGCTGACGGTATCGGTGATCTGCACGGTGGCATCGCCACCCAGCTGCAGGTTCTCGAAGGTCTTGCCATCAACGACTGCATCAGTGATGCCGACGGTTAGCGAACTGCCATCCTTGAAGACGTCATCGCCCTGGGCATCCGCCTTGTACTCGACCTGGGTCTGGCCAGCCGGAATCACCACCTTGGCACCATTGCTCAGGGTGACGGTGAGATCCTGGTCCAGCTTCTGGTTGACCTTGACGGTAAAGGACGGCTGCAGGTCTTCGGTGACATCGCCGTTGCTGACGATGGTGACAGATACCTTGTTGCCGGTATCCGGATCATCAGTGACGGTAGTGGTGAGTGTCTCCTTGCCGAGCGTCAGCTTCTCGAAGTTGTCCGCGCCGCTGACACCTTCGAGCTTGTTCACGATCGAGGGCTGGCCGCCGACGAATACGTCGCTCGGGGCGGTGATGGTGAAGGTCCCGCTGGCGCTGCCGGCCGGAACGGTGACTTTGGTGCCATCGGTCAGGGTGAAGGTCAGGCCGTTATGGCCGGTGACCGCCAGGCCCTGGGCATTGGTCAGCGTCACGGTGTAGGTGATCTGGCCACCTTCGGTGACGGTAGTCTTGTCGGCGGTGAGGGTCGCGACCACTTCACTGATGGTGTCGGTGATCTGCACCGAGGCGTTGCCGCCCAGTTCCAGGTTCTCGAAGTACTTGCCATCGACGGCAGCATCGGTGATGCCGACAGTCAGGGTATCGCCGTCTTTGAAGACGTCGTCGCCCTGGGC
>NZ_JBOBDQ010000114.1:0-3029 GCF_050586565.1 Pseudomonas sp. WC1 | reverse complement strand
CTGGACAACACCGGCGGCCAGGTCCTGGCCGACACCGACCTGGCGCTGACGGTGGCCGAGGTCATCAACCAGGCCCAGGGCCTGCTGCGCGGCAAGGGCCAACTGACCCTCGACGGCCAGACCCTGGACAACCGCGACGGGCGTGTTTCCGCCGAGCAGGGCGCACGCCTGCGCCTGAGTCAGGCGCTGGACAACGGCAAGGGCCTGCTGACCAGCGAGGGCGACCTCGACATTGCCGCCGCCAGCCTCGACAACAGCGACGCCGAACTGAGCAGCGCCGGCAAACTGACCCTGGCCACCACCGGCAAGGTCGACAACCAGCGCGGTTCGATCACCGCCGACGGCGCCCTCGACCTGCGCAGTGCCAGCCTCGACAACCGGGCCGGCGAAGTTGGCGCCCAGGGGGCCATGGACATCGCCACCGGCACCCTCGACAACCGTGACAGCGGCCATGTGGTCGGCAATGACCGCCTGACCCTCAAGGCCGGCCAGGTCAACAACGCAGGCAGCGACAGCCGCATCGACAGCGATGGCGCCATGCACCTGACCGCCAGCGGTTTCGACCAACAGGCCGGCCGGATGCTGAGCAAGGCCTCGATCACCCTCGACCTGGGCCAGGGCGCGCTGGTCAATCATGGCCTGATCAAGGCCCCGGTGCTGGTGCTGAACAACCTCGGCAGCGTCGACAACCAGAACGGCGAAATCACCAGCCCGCAAGGCTTCACCTTGGTGGCCGATTCCCTGGACAACCGCCAGGGCAAACTGCTCAGCGACCAGGCCTTGACGGTGCGCATTGCCCAGGCGCTGGACAACACCAAGGGCCTGGTCTCGGCCAAGGGCCTGGACCTGCATGCCGCCAGCCTCGACAACCGCGAGGGCACCGTCAGCAGCCGCGCCGGCCTGGTTCTGACCGTCGACGGTCGCCTGGACAACCGCCAGGGCACCCTGGTGGGCGACACCGCCCTCAACCTTGTGGCCGGGACGCTGGACAACAGCAAGGGCAAGGTCTCCGGCAAAGGCCAGGGCGAGGTCCAGGCCGACACCCTGCTCAACAACGCCGGTTCGCTGATCAGCCTCGAGCAACTGCGGATCAAGGGCGGTGAGCTGGACAACCGCGAGGCAGGGCTGCTCGGCAGCAATGGCGCGCTGACCCTGGAGGTCGACCGCATCGACAACCGTGGCGGCGAGATCACCGGCAAGGCCGCTGTCGCGGTCACCGGCACCTCGCTGGACAACAGCGACGGCGGCCTGCTGGTGGCCGGCACCGGCATGACCCTGGCGTTGCAATCGCTGCTCAACCGCAACAAGGCGCGCCTCGAGGCCCAGACCGGACTGACCCTGACCGGCCTGACCCTGGACAACGACGGTGGCCGCCTGACCAGCCAGCGGGACATGACCCTGACCTTGACCGGCGCGGCCCTCAACCGCCTCGGCCTGCTCAGCGCCGAGGGCCAGCTGGTGCTGGCCGCGCACAGCCTGGACAACAGCACCGGCAAGCTGGACAGCGCCGGCCGCCTGACACTGACCACGGGCGGCGCGCTGCTCAACCAGGGCGGCGAGCTGCTCAGCGACAGCGACATCACCCTGGCCAGCGCCAGCCTGGACAACACCGACAAGGGCGCGCTGGCCAGCAAGGGCAAGCTGACCCTCAGCACCGGCCACCTGGACAACAGCCGCCAGGGCAGCATCAGCAGCAACCGCACCCTCGACGTGCACGCCGGCCAGCTCGACAACCGCGACGGCGGCCGCGTGGGCAGCCGCGAAGCACTCACCGCCAGGGTCACCGGCCTCGACCAGCAGGGCGGCAAGCTGTTCAGTGATACCTCGGTGAAGCTCGACCTGGGCCATGGCCACCTGGACAACCGTGGCGGCCTGATCAATGCGCCGTCGCTGCAGCTGGACAACCTCAAGACCGTGGCCAACCAGGGCGGCGAGATGTCCAGCGCCCAGGCCTTCACCGTCGCTGCCGAGCAACTGGACAACGGCAACGGCCGCCTGCTCAGCGACCAGCGGCTGCTGCTGCGGGTCAGCCAGCGCCTGGACAACCTCAAGGGCCTGATCGGCGCCCAGTCGCTGGAGATTCATGCCGGTACGCTGAGCAACCGCGACGGCGGCCGCATCGAAGCCAAGGACGCGCTCGCCCTCACCAGCAAGGGCCTGGACAACCACGCCGGCAAGCTGCTCGGCAGCAGCCTCGCGCTGGACCTGGGCGGCGCCGACCTGGACAACGGCGCGGGCCTGATCACCACCGCCGGGCCGCTGACCCTGGTCAACCTGGCCAAACTGGACAACCAGGGCGGCGAGATCTCCACCGCCCTGGCCCTGCAGCTGGACGTCAGCGAGCTGGACAACCGTGACGGCAAGCTGATCAGCGAACAGACGCTGGGCATCACCAGCGGCGCCATCGACAACCGCAACGGCCTGGTCTCGGGCTGGCAGGGCCTGACCGTGACCGGCCAAAGCCTGGACAATCGCCAGCAGGGCACCCTGTCGAGCCGCTCCGGTGCCGTGCACGCGACCGTGACCGGCGCGCTGCGCAACAGCGACGGCGGCGCGCTGGTCGCCCAGCAACGCCTGGACGTCAAGGCCGCCAGCCTGGACAACAGCGCCAAGGGCATCCTCTCCAGCGGCAGCGGCCAGCAGCTGACCATCACGGCGGCACTGGACAACCATGACGGCGGCCTGATCGATGCCGGGGAAAAACTGGTCATCAGCAGCGGTTCCTTCGACAACCACGGCGGCCGCGTCGCCACTCGCCAGGACCTGGGCCTGACCGCCGCGAGCCTGAACAACAACGACGGCAGCCTCGCCGCCCAGGGCGCGCTGACCCTCGACCTGCTCGGCGAGCTGCTCAACCGCCAGGGCAAGCTGTTCGCCGGCAAGGACCTGCTGGTCCAGCGTGCCGGCCTGGTCGACAACCAGGCTGGCCAGATCGCCAGCCAGGGCCTGCTCAAGGTGCTGGCTGCCAGCGTCGACAACAGCCAGCGCGGCACCCTGGCCGCCAATGGCCCGCTCACGCTCGACAGCCG
>NZ_JBOBDQ010000113.1:0-3079 GCF_050586565.1 Pseudomonas sp. WC1 | reverse complement strand
GATATTTGTGGTTCGTCGCGAACTTTCGGTTCGTTTCGTCTTCACCACCACAATTTGGCCTCAGCGCAAATTGCTTGGGTGTTATATGGTCAAGCCTCACGGGCAATTAGTATTGGTTAGCTCAACGCCTCACAGCGCTTACACACCCAACCTATCAACGTCGTAGTCTTCGACGGCCCTTCAGGGAGCTCAAGGCTCCAGTGAGATCTCATCTTGAGGCAAGTTTCCCGCTTAGATGCTTTCAGCGGTTATCTCTTCCGAACATAGCTACCCGGCAATGCCACTGGCGTGACAACCGGAACACCAGAGGTTCGTCCACTCCGGTCCTCTCGTACTAGGAGCAGCCCCTCTCAAATCTCAAACGTCCACGGCAGATAGGGACCGAACTGTCTCACGACGTTCTAAACCCAGCTCGCGTACCACTTTAAATGGCGAACAGCCATACCCTTGGGACCGGCTTCAGCCCCAGGATGTGATGAGCCGACATCGAGGTGCCAAACACCGCCGTCGATATGAACTCTTGGGCGGTATCAGCCTGTTATCCCCGGAGTACCTTTTATCCGTTGAGCGATGGCCCTTCCATACAGAACCACCGGATCACTAAGACCTACTTTCGTACCTGCTCGACGTGTGTGTCTCGCAGTCAAGCGCGCTTTTGCCTTTATACTCTACGACCGATTTCCGACCGGTCTGAGCGCACCTTCGTACTCCTCCGTTACTCTTTGGGAGGAGACCGCCCCAGTCAAACTACCCACCATACACTGTCCTCGATCCGGATAACGGACCTGAGTTAGAACCTCAAGGTTGCCAGGGTGGTATTTCAAGGATGGCTCCATGAGAACTGGCGTCCCCACTTCAAAGCCTCCCACCTATCCTACACAAGCAAGCTCAAAGTCCAGTGCAAAGCTATAGTAAAGGTTCACGGGGTCTTTCCGTCTAGCCGCGGATACACTGCATCTTCACAGCGATTTCAATTTCACTGAGTCTCGGGTGGAGACAGCGCCGCCATCGTTACGCCATTCGTGCAGGTCGGAACTTACCCGACAAGGAATTTCGCTACCTTAGGACCGTTATAGTTACGGCCGCCGTTTACCGGGGCTTCGATCAAGAGCTTCGCTTGCGCTAACCCCATCAATTAACCTTCCGGCACCGGGCAGGCGTCACACCCTATACGTCCACTTTCGTGTTTGCAGAGTGCTGTGTTTTTAATAAACAGTCGCAGCGGCCTGGTATCTTCGACCGGCGTGGGCTTACGCAGCAAGTGCTTCACCCTCACCGGCGCACCTTCTCCCGAAGTTACGGTGCCATTTTGCCTAGTTCCTTCACCCGAGTTCTCTCAAGCGCCTTGGTATTCTCTACCTAACCACCTGTGTCGGTTTGGGGTACGGTTCCCAGTTATCTGAAGCTTAGGAGCTTTTCTTGGAAGCATGGCATCAACCACTTCGCGCTCTAATGAGCACTCGTCATCAGCTCTCGGCCTTGAGATCCCGGATTTGCCTAAGATCTCAGCCTACCACCTTAAACTTGGACAACCAACGCCAAGCTGGCCTAGCCTTCTCCGTCCCTCCATCGCAATAACTGGAAGTACAGGAATATTAACCTGTTTTCCATCGACTACGCTTTTCAGCCTCGCCTTAGGGACCGACTAACCCTGCGTCGATTAACGTTGCGCAGGAAACCTTGGTCTTTCGGCGTGCGAGTTTTTCACTCGCATTGTCGTTACTCATGTCAGCATTCGCACTTCTGATACCTCCAGCAAGCTTCTCAACTCACCTTCACAGGCTTACAGAACGCTCCTCTACCGCATCACCTAAAGGTGATACCCGTAGCTTCGGTGCATGGTTTGAGCCCCGTTACATCTTCCGCGCAGGCCGACTCGACTAGTGAGCTATTACGCTTTCTTTAAAGGGTGGCTGCTTCTAAGCCAACCTCCTAGCTGTCTAAGCCTTCCCACATCGTTTCCCACTTAACCATGACTTTGGGACCTTAGCTGACGGTCTGGGTTGTTTCCCTTTTCACGACGGACGTTAGCACCCGCCGTGTGTCTCCCATGCTCGGCACTTGTAGGTATTCGGAGTTTGCATCGGTTTGGTAAGTCGGGATGACCCCCTAGCCGAAACAGTGCTCTACCCCCTACAGTGATACATGAGGCGCTACCTAAATAGCTTTCGAGGAGAACCAGCTATCTCCGAGCTTGATTAGCCTTTCACTCCGATCCACAGGTCATCCGCTAACTTTTCAACGGTAGTCGGTTCGGTCCTCCAGTCAGTGTTACCTAACCTTCAACCTGCCCATGGATAGATCGCCCGGTTTCGGGTCTATACCCAGCGACTAAAGCGCCCTATTAAGACTCGCTTTCGCTACGCCTCCCCTATTCGGTTAAGCTCGCCACTGAATATAAGTCGCTGACCCATTATACAAAAGGTACGCAGTCACCTAACAAGTAGGCTCCCACTGCTTGTACGCATACGGTTTCAGGTTCTATTTCACTCCCCTCTCCGGGGTTCTTTTCGCCTTTCCCTCACGGTACTGGTTCACTATCGGTCAGTCAGTAGTATTTAGCCTTGGAGGATGGTCCCCCCATGTTCAGACAAAGTTTCTCGTGCTCCGTCCTACTCGATTTCACTGGCAAGAGATTTTCGTGTACGGGGCTATCACCCACTATGGCCGCACTTTCCAGAGCGTTCCACTAATCTCAAACCAGCTTAAGGGCTGGTCCCCGTTCGCTCGCCACTACTAAGGGAATCTCGGTTGATTTCTTTTCCTCAGGGTACTTAGATGTTTCAGTTCCCCTGGTTCGCCTCTTGCACCTATGTATTCAGTACAAGATAACCAGCTTGTGCTGGCTGGGTTCCCCCATTCAGAGATCTCTGGATCACAGTCTGTTTGCCGACTCCCCAAAGCTTATCGCAGGCTACCACGTCTTTCATCGCCTCTGACTGCCAAGGCATCCACCGTATGCGCTTCTTCACTTGACCATATAACCCCAAGCAATCTGGTTATACTGTGAAGACGACATTCGCCGAAAATTCGCACGTCGCTCTTTCGAGCAGAACTCACAAATTTTACCTTAGCCTGA
>NZ_JBOBDQ010000112.1:0-3140 GCF_050586565.1 Pseudomonas sp. WC1 | reverse complement strand
AACAACAATAAAAGACCAGCACACAAGGGGGAGGCCATGGACCAGCCAATCAACCGCATCCTGATCGTCGAGGACGACCAGCGCCTGGCCGAACTGACTGCCGAATACCTCCAGGCCAACGGCTTCGAAGTGGCGGTGGAGGGCGACGGTGGCCGCGCCGCGCGGCGTATCATCGACAGCCAGCCGGACCTGGTGATCCTCGACCTGATGCTGCCCGGCGAAGACGGCCTGAGCATCTGCCGCCGCGTGCGCGGCCAGTACGCCGGCCCCATCCTCATGCTCACCGCCCGCAGCGACGAGCTCGACCAGGTCCAGGGCCTGGACCTGGGCGCCGACGACTACGTGTGCAAACCGGTGCGCCCGCGCGTGCTGCTGGCGCGTATCAACGCCCTGCTGCGCCGCAGCGACGCCCCGGAGCGCCGCCAGGACCTGACCTTCGGCCCCCTGCATATAGACAGCCGCCAGCGCGAGGCGCGCCTGCATGGCCAGTTGGTCGAGCTGACCGGCGCCGAATTCGACCTGCTCTGGCTGCTGGCCAGCAACGCCGGGCGCGTGCTGTCCCGCGAGGAGATCTTCACCTCGCTGCGCGGCGTCGGCTACGACGGCCAAGACCGCTCCATCGATGTGCGCATCTCCAAGATCCGCCCCAAGATCGGCGACGACCCGATCACCCCTCGGCTGATCAAGACCCTGCGCAGCAAGGGCTACCTGTTCGTCGGCGAGGCGCCATGAACTCGATCTTCCTGCGCATCTACGGCGGCATGCTCGCGGTGCTGGTGCTGGTGGCCGTGCTCGGTGTGCTGAGCCTGCACCTGCTCAACGAGATCCGCGCCGGCCAGCACCGCGAGCGCCTGGCCCAGGGCACCTTCAGCCTGATGGCCGACAACCTGGCGCAGCAGAACGCGGTGGAGCGCACCCGTTCGCTGGTGATCTGGGAGCGCCTGCTTGGCGTGCCGCTGGACCTGCAGCCGCTGTCGGCGTTCACCCTCGACGGTGGGCAGCGGGCGCGGCTGTACCGCGACCTGGTGGTGGTGGAGAAAACCGGCCCGCATGCTGCCCGGGTGCTGCGCCGGGTCGGCCACGAGGACCTGCTGCTGGTGGCCGAGGTCAAGCAGATCAGCGAGCAGCTGGCCCGCGCCACCCTTTACCTGTTGGCCGACGAGCTGGTGCGCTACCCGGTGACCGAGCAGCAGGCGCGCCTGGCGCAGCTGCGCCAGAGCAAGGGCTTCGGTTTCGACATCGCCCTGCAGCGCATCGAGCGCGCCGCCCTGGACGACGACCAGCGTCGCCGGGTGGAGGAGGGCGACACGGTGATGGCCCTGGGCAGGGATGGCGATTCGATCCGCGTGTTCTCGGGGCTGTCCGGCTCGCCCTGGGTGCTGGAGATCGGCCCTCTGTATCAGCTCAACCCCTATCCGCCGCAGTTGCTGATCCTGATCGCCTTTCTCGGCTTGTGCCTGATAGGCCTGGTGGTCTACCTGCTGGTGCGCCAACTGGAGCGGCGTGTGTCGGGCCTGGAGGTGGCGGCCACGCGCATCGCCCAGGGCAGCCTCGATACCCGGGTGCCGGCCGGCGATGCCGACTCGGTGGGGCGCCTGGCCGAGGCCTTCAATGGCATGGCCGAGCACCTGCAACGTTCATTGACCATGCAGCGCGAGCTGGTGCGGGCGGTGTCCCACGAGTTGCGCACGCCGGTGGCGCGGCTGCGCTTCGGCCTGGAGATGATCGAGAGCGCCAGCACCGACGCTGCCCGGGCCAAGCACCTGGCGGGGATGGACGGCGATATCCAGGACCTGGACAAGCTGGTCGACGAAATGCTGACCTACGCCCGCCTGGAGCAGGGCGCGCCGGCCCTGCATTTCCAGGTGGTGGACCTGGACGAGCTGCTGGCGCGAGTGATCGAGGAACTGGCGCCTCTGCGCGCCGAGGTGCGGGTAGTGCGCGGCGAATGCCACGGGCTCGACGGCGGCGACGCCCGGGTCGAGGCCGAGCCGCGCTACCTGCACCGGGCCCTGCAGAACCTGGTGCGCAATGCCATGCGCCATGCGGAATCCGAAGTGCGCGTGAGCTATCACCTGGGACAGCAGCGTTGCCGCATCGATGTGGAGGACGACGGCCCCGGGATTCCCGAGGGCGTGTGGCACCGCATCTTCACCCCCTTCACCCGCCTCGACGACAGCCGCACCCGGGCCTCGGGCGGGCATGGCCTGGGGCTGTCGATCGTGCGGCGGATCATCTACTGGCATGGCGGCCGCGCCCTGGTCGGGCACAGCGAGCAGCTGGGCGGGGCGTGTTTCAGCCTGAGCTGGCCGCGGGAGCAGCCACGCGATTAAACGCTGATCAGGCTGAGCAGGTGGCCGTCCTGCAGGCAGAACTGGCCATCGAGTTCGACACCGTGGCGCCACTCGGCCGACAGGTCGGTGAGCAAGCGCAGGCGGGCGTGGCCGTCGCTGGACCATTCCAGCAGTTCGGCATGCTCGAAATAGAAGCGCTTTTTCGTCAGCGGGTAGAGCGTCTTGAACAGGCTTTCCTTGAGCGAGAAGGTCAGGGTCACGGCCAGGGCCTGTTGGCTGCGGTCCAGGCGTTCCAGCTCCGCGGGGGTGAGGATCTCTCCGGCCAGGCGTTCGGCGCGGTCTTCGCCGAGCAGGGTTTCCTGGTCCAGCCCCAGGCCGCGGCATTGGCCATCGGTAGCCACCACGGCGGCGGCCCAGCCCTGGCCGTGGGTAATCGAGCCGTGGATGCCGGCGGGCCAGATGGGCGAGCGGTCTTCATGAGGGGCGGGAGCGTAGCTGCGACCGTCGAGTATCCGTAGCGCCTCGCGGGCGCAGACCCGACCGGCCAGGTACTCGGCCTGGCGCTTGGCCACCGAGCGTTGCAGGCTGGCGGTCTGCTCGATGCCGGCGCGCTGGTAGTCATCGGGCGCGAGCTTGGCCGGGTCGAAGGCACAACTGACCAGCACCGCGCCGGGGACCGGGCGCGGCAGGGGCCAATGGTGCTGGAGCGGGGCGCAGCAGGTGGGGAGTCTGTTCATGGCAGGTATTGTGCCAGCCTGGTGGCTGGTGGTGGAGCACAGATTTTGGGGCTGCTGCGCAGCCCTTTCGCCGGCGAGCCGGCTCCCACAGGGGGCGTCGCCATCTTTT
>NZ_JBOBDQ010000111.1:0-3343 GCF_050586565.1 Pseudomonas sp. WC1 | reverse complement strand
GCGACGCCGTTTCAGTCCTATAAAAATCAGAAAAAGGAAAACATCGTGGCCGCTGATATCCAAGACAGCCGCTCCGCCCGCTTTGCCCTGCGCTGCTCCAACTGGGCCGAACGCTGGTTCCCCGATTCCTGGGTGTTCGCCGCCCTGGCCGTGATGCTGGTGGCCCTTGGCGCCCTGGCCATGGGCGGCAAGCCCACCGACACCGCCAAGGCTTTCGGTGACGGCTTCTGGAGCCTGATCCCGTTCACCATGCAGATGGCCTTCGTGGTCATCGGCGGCTATGTGGTGGCCAGCTCGCCACCTGCCGCCCGGCTGATCGACCGCCTGGCGCGGCTACCGAAAAACGGCCGCTCGGCGGTGTGCTGGGTGGCGCTGATCTCGATGCTCGCCTCCTTGCTCAACTGGGGCCTGTCGCTGGTGTTCGGCGGCCTGCTGGTGCGCGCCCTGGCGCGCCGCACCGACCTGAAGATGGACTACCGCGCCGCCGGCGCCGCCGCCTACCTGGGCCTGGGCGCGGTGTGGGCGCTGGGCCTGTCGTCGTCGGCCGCGCAGTTGCAGGCCAACCCGGCCAGCCTGCCGCCGTCGATCCTGTCGATCACCGGGGTGATCCCGTTCACCGAGACCATCTTCCTCTGGCAGTCCGGGGTGATGCTCGCCGCGCTGGTGATCGTCTCGCTGATCGTCGCCTATGCCACCGCGCCTGGCCCGAACAGCGCCCGCAGCGCGCAGGACTGTGGAGTGGACCCGAGCTTCAGCGCACCGCCTTCGCCCCAGCGCACGCGGCCGGGTGAATGGCTGGAATACAGCCCGATCCTGATCCTGCTGCTGGTGGCCCTGGCCGCCGGCTGGCTGTACCAGGAGTTCGCCACCAAGCCGGCGATCACCGCGATTTCCGGGCTGAACACCTACAACCTACTGTTCATCATGCTCGGTGCCTTGCTGCACTGGCGCCCGCGCAGCTTCCTCGATGCCGTGGCCCGCGCCGTGCCGACCACCACCGGGGTGCTGATCCAGTTCCCGCTGTACGGCTCGATCGCCGCCATTCTCACCCAGGTCAAGGGCGCGGACGCCCAGACCCTGGCCCACCATATCTCGCTGTTCTTCACCCAGATCGCCACCCATGACACCTACGCCTTGCTGATGGGTGTGTACTCGGCGGTGCTCGGCTTCTTTATTCCGTCTGGCGGTGGCAAGTGGATCATCGAGGCGCCGTACGTGATGCTGGTGGCCAACGACCTGCAATACCACCTGGGCTGGGCGGTGCAGATCTACAACGCCGCCGAAGCGCTGCCGAACCTGATCAACCCGTTCTACATGCTGCCGCTGCTGGGGGTGTTGGGGCTCAAGGCGCGTGACCTTATCGGCTTCTCGTTCGTGCAGTTGCTGGTGCATGTGCCGCTGGTGCTAGTGTTGCTGTGGGCACTGGGCACCACGTTGCAATATGTCCCGCCTGTAATGCCCTGATCAGGACGGTGGAAAACTGCAAGCGCCAAGGATCGGCGCTTGTGCAGCCCGCTGCCGGGAAATCGGAAAAAGCTGAATGATGGCAAATTGACGTCAATATGATGGCCACTTACTATGCGCGCCACTTTACGTTGATCACCAGGGACAGGCATGCCGGTACGTCTTCACGCAGCGCGCAATTATGCGCGCTTCGCATTTGTTGCAACATTGTGCAGCCCATTGGCCTGGGCCGTCTCACCGGGTGACCAGGACCTGATCCGCGAACGCCAGAACCGCCTGCTCGAAGAGCAGCAACGGCGCCTCGAAGACCTGCGCAACCTGCCCGGTGAAAGCGCGCAACCTACCCAGCAGCAACGGCCCGAAGACACCCGCTGTTTCGATATCCACACCATCGAGCTCAAAGGCGCCGACAGCCTGTCCGCCGCCGATCGCGACAGCCTGCTCAAGCCTTTCATCGACCAGTGCCTGGGCGTCACCCAGCTCAATGCCTTGCTCAAGGCGATCACCGACCATTACCTGGGCCGCGGCCTGGTCACCAGCCGCGCCTACCTGCCGCAGCAGGACCTGTCCTCGGGCCACCTGCAGGTGCTGGTGGTGGAGGGGCGCCTGGAAGGGCTGCGCCCGGACCCGGCCAGCGGCCTGAGCGAGCGCGAGCTGGCCATGGTTTTCCCCGGCGAAGCCGAGCAGCGCCTGAACCTGCGCGAAGTCGAGCAGATGGTCGACCAGCTCAACCGCCTGCCGTCGAACAAGGCACAGATGGAGCTGACCCCCGGCAAGGCCGTCGGTGGCAGCGAAGTGCTGGTGCGCAACACCCAGCAGAAGCCTTGGCGCGCCTCGCTGTCGCGCAACAATGAAGGCCAGCGCAGCACCGGTGAACAGATGCTCAACCTCGGCCTGGAATGGGACAGCCCGCTGGGCCTGGCCGACCAGCTGATGCTGCGCGGTGGCCACGACGTGGTCAGCGACCACACCCAGGGTTCGAAGAACGGCGTGCTGTACTACAACCTGCCGTGGGGCTGGTGGAACTTCAGCTACAGCTACAGCGAGAGCGAGTACCGCTCCCTGGCGCAGGCCAACGGCTTTGCCTTCAAGCAGACCGGCGACAGCCAGAACCACCAGCTGCGCGCCGAGCGCGTGGTGCACCGTGATGCCACCAGCAAGACCTCGCTGAATGCCGGCGTGGCCCACCTGCGCACCAACAACTACATCGAGGACAGCCGCCTGGAGGGCAGCAGCAACCGCCTGAGCGAGGCGCAGTTCGGCATCAACCACGGCCGCCGCCTGGGCAATGCCTTCGTCAACATCGACCTGGGTACCCAGCAGGGCACCGGCGCCTTCGATGCCCAGGACAACGCCCACCCGCGCCCGGGCCAACCGGTGGCGCGCTACCGCAAGTACAGCGCCACCGTCAGCTATGTACAGGGCTTTGAAGTGCTCGGCGAGCGCCTGAGCTTTACCAGCCTGGCCACCGGCCAGCGCAGCGAAGACGTGCTGTTCAGCCCGCAGCGCATCAGCCTTGGCGGGCTGTCGTCGGTACGCGGCCTGAAGGACCAGTCGTTGTCCGGCGACAGCGGTGGCTACTGGCGCAACGACCTGCGCTGGACCCGCCCGGTGAGCTGGCCGCTGCTGCAGCCGCTGGTGGCCGAGTACGGCCTGGGCCTGGGCTACGACCTGGGCGTGATCCGCAATGACCGCTACAACGGCCAGTACCACGGCCGTGCCAGCAGCCACTCGCTGGAGCTGTTCGCCCGCGGCCAGCATATGGCTGCCAGCGTGACCTTCGCTCACAGCCTGGAACGCCCCGACGTGCTGACCGAAAAGGAACGCCCGGTTTACTTCCGCCTCGACTTCTTCATCTGATCACCTGATTCACGAGATT
>NZ_JBOBDQ010000110.1:0-3791 GCF_050586565.1 Pseudomonas sp. WC1 | reverse complement strand
TAGCCGCGGGCGACCTGCGCGCCACCGATGTACAGCTCGCCGGTCACGCCGACCGGCACCGGCTGGCGCTGCGCATCCAGCACATAGACGCGGGTATTGGCGGTCGGCTTGCCGATATGCAGCGCGCCGCCCGGCTGAAGTTGACCGGACGTCGCGACCACCGTGGTCTCGGTCGGGCCGTAGTTGTTGACCAGCACGAAGCCCGGATCGCGGTCGAACTGGCGCAGGCGGTCGCCGCCCACCAGCAAGGTGCGCAGGGTCGGGTGCTGGCGTTCGCGGCGCAGCGCCTGCTCGGCCACCGGCGTCGGCAGGAAACTGACCTGCAGCGGTTGCTGCAGCCACCAGTCGAGCAGTTCGTCGACATGTTCGCCGCCAATATGCGCCGGCGGCAGGTGCAGCACCGCCCCGGCGCACAGCGCCGGCCAGGCCTCCCAGGCCATGGCGTCGAAGCCGAAGCCGGCGACGCTGGAGGTGTGGCTGCCGGCGCCCAGGTCGAAGGCCTGGCAATGCCAGTGGACCAGGTTGGCAAGGGTGCGGTGCTCGACCATCACCCCCTTGGGCTGGCCGGTGGAACCGGAGGTGTAGATCACATAGGCCAGCTGATGCTCGTCCAGGCCCTGGACAACCGGATTGTCATCGGCCTGGTCCAGCCAGTCATCGCCATCCAGCGCCACCTTGGCCACCGCGCCCACCAGCGACTCAGTGCTCGATTCGACCAGCACCAGCGTCGGCGCACTGTCACTGAGCAGATAGCCAATACGCTCCGCCGGATAGCCCGGATCGACCGGCACATAGGCCGCGCCGGCCTTGAGCACGGCCAGCATCGCCACCAGCCGCTGCGGACCGCGCGGCAGGCACAGCGCCACGCGGTCGCCCAGTGCCACGCCACGCTTGATCAGGTAATGGGCCAGGCGATTGGCGCGCTGGTTCAGCTCGCCATGGCTCAGGCTCACCTCGCCCTGCACCACGGCCAGCGCCTCGGGCGCCTGGGCCTCGACCAGCGCATGCACGGTGTGCCCTTGCGGATAATTGACGGCAGTGGCGTTGAAGCCCTCCACCACCTGGAGCATAGCCTCGTCATCCAGCATCGGCAGATGATCGAGTCCCTGGCCCGGCGCCCGCTCCAGCGCCTGCAACAGTTGGCCTAGCGTATTGACCATCCACGTGCCGACCTGCGCCGCAGGCAATCCCTCGGCGGCCAGCACGCTCAGCGAGAAACCCTCGCCCAGGTCATCGACGCTCAGGGTCAACGGGTAGTTGCTGCGCTCCTCGCCGCCCAGCAGGCGCACACCCTGCCAGATACCTTCACCGTCCCGGGCCGCCTCGGCGCTGTGCCGGTAGTTGAGCAAGGCACTGAACAACGGCGCCGAAGCCGCCACGCCGCTGCAACGCTGGGCCAGCGCCAAGGGCGCATGCTCGTGACCGAGCAGGGCCGACAAGCGCTGATGAGTGACGCGCACGGCCTGCTCCACCGGCAGCGCGGTGTCCACCCGCAGTGGCAGGGTGTTGATGAACATGCCCAGGGCGCGGTCGGCGCCCTCGCCGGCTTGCAGGCGGCCCATCAATACGGTGCCGAACACCACATCGCGACGCCCTGCCAGCACGCCCACTACCCGCGCCCAGGCCAGGTGCACCAGGCTCGCGGCGCTGACGCCACGCTGCCGGGCCTGCTCGCGCAGGCCTTGGGCCAGGGCGTCAGGCAGCATCAGGGCGGCATGCTCGACCCGTCCGCCATCGCCCTGCACATCGGCCAGGCCAAAGGGCAGGGTCGGTTCTTCGACATCCCCCAACTGGGCGCGGAAGAACGCCTCATGGCTGGCCTGATCGTCGCCCAGGCAGACCTGGGCGACATAATTGCGATACGGCACCGCGGCAGGCAGCGTGGCGCCACGCCCGTCCAGCAGCACCTGCATCTCCTCGCCGACCACGGCCATCGCGGCGTGGTCGAGGGTCAGGTGGTGGAACTGCAACAGCGCCACCCACTCGCCCTGGCGCGGATCCTCGGCATAGACCAGCCGCAGCAAGGGTGCCCGGGTCAGGTCCAGACGCTGCTGGCGGGCATCGAAACGCGCCAGCAACTGCTCGATCACTGACTCCTCACCCAGGCCAGTGACTTCGCTGAGCGCCAGGTTGGCCTGGCGCCAGACCACCTGCACCGGCTCCGCCAGGCCTTCCCAGACCACCGAAGTGCGCAGGATGTCGTGGCGGTCGATGACCTGTTGCAACGCCGCAGCCCAGCTACGCAGGCGCTCGAGGCTGTCAAAGGCCAGACGCGACTGCAGCAGGTACGGATCGCCCTGCTCGGCGCTCAGGTGGTGATAAAGGATGCCCGCCTGCAACGGTGCCAGCGGGTAGATCTCCTGCACGTTGGCGGCGCCGCCCGGCACGCTGGCGACGATGCGGTCGATGCTGGCTTGGTCCAGTTCGATCAGGCTGAGCATCTCTGGGGTGATCCGGGTCGCATCGTGGGGGACACGGTTCTCGGGCACGGCCACCTCTCGTCCAGCGCCCACCGCCGCCGCCAGCGCGGCCAGGGTCGGCTGGGCGAACAGCACGCGCACGTCGGCAGCCAGGCCGGCCTTGCGCATGCGCTCGACCAGGCTCACCGCCAGCAGCGAGTGGCCGCCCAGCTCGAAGAAGTGATCGTGGCGACCGACCTGCTCGACCTTGAGCACCTCGGCCCAGATCGCGGCCAGTGCCGTCTCCACCTCGCCCTGCGGCGCCTCGAAGGCGCGGCTGACCACGGCCTCGCTGCCCGGCTGCGGCAAGGCGCGGCGGTCGAGCTTGCCGTTGGCGGTCAGGGGCAACGCGTCCAGACGTACATAAGCCGACGGCAGCATGTAGTCCGGCAGCACGCCTTGCAGGCGCTCGTGCAGTTCGCCGATGGCCGGGGCCTCGCCGGTGAAGTACGCCACCAGGCGTTTGTCCCCCGGCGCGTCCTCGCGCACGATCACCGCCGCGTCGCGCACGCCCGGGCATTCGCCCAGGCACGCCTCGATTTCACCCAGTTCGATGCGGAAACCGCGCAGCTTGATCTGCTGGTCGGCGCGGCCCAGGTAACGCAGGGTGCCGTCGGCCTGCCAACTGACCAGGTCGCCACTACGGTACATCGTGCCGCTATTGAACGGATCCGGCAGGAAGCGCTCGGCCGTCAGCTCCGGCTGGCCCAGGTAACCCAGGGCCACGCCGTCACCGGCGATATACAGCTCGCCCACCGCCCCCACCGGCAGCAGTTGCTGGCGGGCATCGAGCACGTAGCAGCGGCTGTTGCCGATCGGTTTGCCGATCGGGATGCTGCCCTCGCCCACCGCGGTGATCTCGTGGGTGGTGCTGAAGGTGGTGGCCTCGGTCGGGCCGTAGCCATTGAGCAGGTGTTGCGGCGCGCCGTCACGCAGTACCCGGGCGATCACCGCCGGGTCCAGCACGTCGCCACCGACCATCAGGTAGCGCAGGCCACGGAACGCCGGCAGCAGGTCGTCGGCGAACTGGTGGAACAGCCCGGCAGTCAGCCACAGCACCGTGACGCCCTGCTCCAGCAGCGTTTCGCACAGGCCCTGGCGCGACAGCACCTGGTCCTGGTCGATCACCACCACCGCGCCACCGTTGAGCAGCGGCGCCCAGACTTCCAGCGTGCTGGCGTCGAACGCTGGGTTGGAGGCAAAGGCCACGCGGTCCTGGTGGTTGAAGTCGGCAAAACCGTTGTTGATCACCAGGCGCACGATGGCCCGGTGCGGCACCTGCACGCCCTTCGGCGTGCCGGTGGAGCCGGAGGTGTACATGATGTACGCCGC
>NZ_JBOBDQ010000109.1:0-3838 GCF_050586565.1 Pseudomonas sp. WC1 | reverse complement strand
TTGGTCACCCTTTGTTTGCTGTTCCGACGCTATCGCGGGGCAAACCCGCTCCCACGCAAGGACGCTGGAAACGCTGCTCCCATCGCGACATCGCCAGTCGAAGGGCTGGGCAATCTCCAGTAGGTCGTGATGGTGGCTACTCGATCTCGAACAACCCGTTGCTGATCATCCCTGCACTGAGACGGTCGCGGATATCGTCGTCGATGCGCGGATCGTCCGGGCGGTACAGCTTGATCTGCCGGAAGGCGTTGATGCGGTTGATCTCCTCGCCCAGGTACTCCCACACCACCCGGGTGCAGGCCGGGTTGCGCCGGTCACCGCTGGAAACCCCGGTCTTGAGACCGTTCAGGCGGCTGATACGGCTCTTGAAACTGGGGATGAGCACGGTCTGGCTCATTTCGTTGAGGGTCAGCGACTCGTAGTCGATCAGGAACATCCGGTCCTGCAACTGGAACGCCGCGCCCAGGTAGCGGCAGCGCACCTCGGCATGCCGGTCGAGGCCGCTGCTGCGTTCCTGACGCTCCTGGCGCTCGAACAGGAAACTGCCGCGCTCCTCCCACAGGTGCACCAGCGACACCAGGATCGAACCGGGCACCGACATGCAGTTGGAATATTCGAAGTAGTAACCGCAATAACGCGAGAGGTTGCCGGCTTCTTTATGCAGAGGCTTGAACAGCTCGCTGATGGGGTCGTCCTGGGGGCCGACAGGCTGCTGCTGGTTACGTGCGCCGATCAGGCGGGCGAACTGCTCGGGCGGCAGGCCCAGCTCGTAGTCCTCCACGCCGAAGAAGTCGCCGATGCGCTTGAGGTTGTAGGCCGTCGGGCGGCTCTGGCCGCTCAGGTACTTGTTGAACTGCGCCCGGTTGATCGACAGCTGCCGGCAAACCTCGGAGATAGAGCGGTAATGGCTGCAGGCCAATTTGAGGTTGATAGCGAAATGATCGCCCATGATACGCGGGTCCAGGTGATGCGAGTGGCGCCATTCTAGCATCAACTCGCACCAAAATGGAGCAACCAGCGAAATTGTAACCATAGTTGTCATGGCCAACCATGCGCCCCCAATGAATAGCGGTGCGCCTGCCGTCCGCTGGTCTTTCCATGCGAAGAATAAGAATCGAGGTCATTTTCCAATGCTCGAAGCACTCAACGATTTCCTTTCGGGGAAACTCCTCATCGTGCTGATCGTC
Source organism: Pseudomonas sp. WC1 (assembly GCF_050586565.1). Classification (NCBI taxonomy): domain Bacteria; kingdom Pseudomonadati; phylum Pseudomonadota; class Gammaproteobacteria; order Pseudomonadales; family Pseudomonadaceae; genus Pseudomonas; species Pseudomonas sp. WC1. Next base: position 2,651 of record NZ_JBOBDQ010000109.1, on the reverse strand, counting down.
GGACTCGGCGGTTACTTCACCATCCGCTCGCGGTTCGTCCAGTTCCGCCACTTCGGCCACATGTTCGGCGTCTTCAAGGAATCCCTTCGCGGCCAGGCAGGCCAACTGAGCTCGTTCCAGGCCCTGATGCTGAGCCTCGCCGGCCGCGTCGGCGCCGGTAACATCGCCGGTGTCGGTATCGCCGTGACCCTCGGCGGCCCAGGCGCCGTGTTCTGGATGTGGGTCACCGCACTGGTGGGCATGTCCAGCAGCTTCTTCGAATGCACCCTGGCCCAGGTCTACAAGCGCGCCGACGGCGACGGCCTGTACCGCGGCGGCCCGGCGTACTACATCCAGCACGGCCTGAAGCTGAAAAGCATGGCCATCGTGTTCTCGATCCTGCTGCTGGTCACCTACGGCTTCGCCTTCATCGGCCTGCAGTCGTACACCGTGACCCACTCGCTGCAGAACGCCTTCGCCTTCGATCCCAAGCAGACCGGCATCGTCCTCGCCGTGCTGCTGGCCATCACCTTCATCGGCGGCATCAAGCGTATCGCCGCAGTGTCCGACCTGCTGGTACCGGTCAAGACCCTGGCCTACATCGGCGTGACCCTGTACGTGATCGGCACCCAGATCGAACACGTGCCAGCCATGCTGGAAACCATCTTCAAGAGCGCCTTCGGCCTCGACCCGGCGTTCGGCGGCCTGCTCGGCAGCGCCATCGTCATGGGCGTGAAGCGTGGCGTGTTCGCCAACGAAGCGGGCCTGGGCAGCGCGCCGAACGTGGCCGCCGTCGCCGCCGTGAAACACCCGGGCGCCCAGGGCGTGGTCCAGGCCTTCAGCGTGTTCCTCGACACCTTCGTGATCTGCACCTGCACCGCGCTGCTGATCCTGCTGTCGGGCTTCTACACCCCGGGCTTCGAAGGTGACGGCATCGTCCTGACCCAGAACTCGCTGGCCGCCGTGGTCGGTGACTGGGGCCGCATCTTCGTCAGCGTCGCGCTGTCGCTGTTCGTCTTCACCTGCATCCTCTACAACTACTACCTGGGCGAGAACAGCCTGCAGTTCCTCAGCCGCAACCGTGCCGTGCTGATGACCTTCCGTGGCCTGGTGCTGGCGCTGGTAGTGTGGGGTTCGACCCAGGACCTGTCGACCGTGTTCGCCTTCGCCGACATCACCATGACCTGCCTGGCCTTCGTCAACCTGATCGCCCTGGCCATGCTGTTCAAGGTCGGCCTGCGCGTGATGCGCGACTACGACGCCCAACGCAAGGCGGGCATCAAGCAGCCAGTGTTCGACTCCAGCAAGTTCGCCGACCTGGACCTGGACCGCGCCGCCTGGCCGGCCAACCCGCAGGCTGAAACAGCCGCTGACAAAGCCGCCGCCCCGGCGCCAGCGCAGCACTGATACCCTGCCCTGCCACAACCGCCCCGCCCGGGGCGGTTGTCTCTTTCTTCGCGCGGCTTTGTACAAAAAGTCGCCGAGCGGCGATCAGGCAAGGCGAAAACAGGCGAGGAAGCGGAGTTTACAAGTTGTAAATGAGCATTCCGAGCCTGTTTTCAACGCCGCCTGATCGTCGCGCAGGCACTTTTCGTGCAAAGCCACATCGCTACGGAATCCTCCCATGCGTCCAGTCAAGAATCTCCTCGTCCTCTACACCGGCGGCACCATCGGCATGCTGCAGACCGCCGAAGGCCTCGCGCCGGCCGGTGGCTTCGAAGTGCGCATGCGCGAACACTTTGCCGCCTGCGGCGATGCGCCAAAGGTGCAATGGGCGCTGCGTGAACTGAACCCGCTGATCGACAGTGCCAACATGCAACAGGCCAACTGGCTGGCGATGCGCGATGCCATCGTCGAGGCGGTCGAGCGCGACGGCCACGACGGCGTCCTGGTGCTGCACGGCACCGACACCCTGGCGTACAGCGCCGCAGCCCTTTCGTTCCTGCTGCTGGGCCTGCCGGTGCCGGTCCTGCTGACCGGTTCCATGCTGCCGGCCGGCGCCCCGGACAGCGATGCCTGGGCCAACCTGGTCGGCGCGCTCAATCTGTTCGAAAACGGCCTGGAAGACGGCGTGCAGCTGTATTTTCATGGCCAGTTGCTGCACGGCTGCCGCGCCTCGAAACTGCGCAGCGAAGCCTTCGACGCCTTCACCGTGCTGCCGCGCCATCGTGATGGCGAGCGTGCCCCGGAACTGCCGACCCGCCTGGACTACCGCCAGCCACGCCAGCCGGTCAAGTTGGCGGTCATGCCGGTGTTCCCGGGCCTTGCGGCCGAACACCTGCGCGGCCTGTTCGACAGCGGCATCCAGGGCCTGGTGCTGGAGTGCTACGGCAGCGGCACCGGCCCGTCGGATGACCAGGCGCTGCTCGACGCGCTGCACGACGCCCGCCAGGGCGGCGTGATGATCGTTGCCATCAGCCAGTGCCCGGAAGGCTCGGTGGTGTTCGACACCTACGCCGCCGGCAGCCGCCTGCGCGACACCGGGCTGGTCAGTGGCGGCGGCATGACCCGCGAGGCGGCGCTGGGCAAGCTGTTCGCGTTGCTGGGCTCGGGGCTGGATGTACAGGCGGCGGAGCACTGGTTCGCGCTGGACCTGTGCGGCGAGCGCGCCTGATTCGCAGATCTTCCGTTCGCCATCGCGGGGGAAGAACAACCCCCCCAACCCGGGGGGG
>NZ_JBOBDQ010000108.1:0-3876 GCF_050586565.1 Pseudomonas sp. WC1 | reverse complement strand
GTTGCTCTTCAACCTGGAGAATCGCGTGGGAGCGGGCTTGCCCCGCGATGCCAGTCGATCAACATTACGTTCGATAATCGCCCCGTTCCGCGATCCACGAATTGCCTAGCCCCCACCCTCCCCCGCACCATCGCCTGCGCAACGTTGCACAAGTTCTCTCTAAAGATGCCTACCCCTGCGGCCACACCCGCAGCGACCCGGCTCGCCCAATAAAAACAAGAGATCCACGACAGATGAGCACTTTGCAACCCGCACGCCAGCTGCTGCCCGGCCTGTTGGCCCTGTCCTGCGCCCTGCCCGGCGTGGCCGCCGAAGGTGGCTTCCTGGACGACGCCAAGGCCAGCCTCAACCTGCGCAACTTCTACATCAACCGCAACTTCGTCGACCCGGGCAACCCCCAGGGCAAGGCCGAGGAATGGACCCAGAGCTTGATTCTCGACGCCCGCTCCGGCTTCACCCAGGGCACCGTCGGTTTCGGCATCGATGTGCTGGGGCTGTACTCGGTCAAGCTCGATGGCGGCAAGGGCACGGCCGGCACCCACCTGCTGCCGGTGCATGACGATGGTCGCCCGGCGGATGATTTCGGCCGCCTGGGGGTGGCGTTCAAGACGCGCCTGTCGCAGACCGAACTCAAAGTCGGCGAGTGGATGCCGGTGCTGCCGATCCTGCGTTCGGACGATGGCCGCTCGCTGCCGCAGACGTTCCGCGGCGGTCAGCTCACCTCGAAGGAGATCGACGGCCTGACCCTGTACGCCGGCCAGTTCCGCGGCAACAGCCCGCGCAACGATGCGAGCATGGAAGACATGTTCATGCAGGGGCGCGCCGGTATCACCTCCGACCGCTTCAACTTCGCCGGCGGCGAATACAGCTTCAACGACAAACGCACGATGGTCGGCCTGTGGGATGCCCGGCTAAAAGACATTTATCGCCAGCAGTATCTGAACCTGGTGCACAGCCAGCCGTTGGGCGACTGGACCTTGGGCGCCAATCTGGGCTACTTCCTCGGCAAGGAGGATGGCAGCGCCCGCGCCGGCGACCTGGACAACCGCACCGTCTCGGCCATGCTCTCGGCGCGATATCAAGGCCACACCTTCTATATCGGCCTGCAGAAGATCAGTGGCGATGACGCCTGGATGCGCGTCAACGGCACCAGTGGCGGCACGCTGGCCAACGACAGTTACAACGCCAGCTTCGACAATGCCAAGGAGCGCTCCTGGCAACTGCGTCACGACTTCAATTTCGTCACCGTCGGCATCCCCGGCCTGACCTTGATGAACCGCTACATCAAAGGCGACAACGTGCATGCCGGAGGGGTGGACGATGGCAAGGAATGGGCCCGGGAGACCGAGCTGGCCTACGTGGTGCAGGCCGGGACCTTCAAGGACCTGTCGGTGAAGTGGCGCAATTCGACCATGCGCAGGGATTTCAGCAGCAACGCGTTCGATGAGAACCGCTTGATTGTCAGCTATCCGTTCAATCTCCTTTGAGGCCATCGCGGGGCAAGCCCGCTCACGCCTGCACAATGCAGGAGCGGCGTGGGCTTGCCCGCGATGGGACCTGCCGTCCGACAAATAACCAGAAGACATATACAAATCAAATAACATTCTTTGACGCTATATGTAACAAGCCGCTAAAACCAAGCTCTGATCCCCGCACCAGAGCCCGAGCATGGACCTCCGCCAACTGCGCTATTTCATCGCCCTCATCGAATACCGCAGTTTCGTCCGCGCCGCCGATGCCATGGGCATCACCCAACCCGCCTTCAGCCGCGCAATCCAGAACCTCGAACATACCTTTGGTTGCGCCCTGGTCGATCGTGCCAGCAAGGCATTGCCCCCCACCCCCGAGGGCCAAGTGGTGTTGCAACATGCCCGTCGCCTGGTCCAGGGCGCCGCGCAACTGAACCACGACGTCCTGCAGATGACCAAGCTCGATGCCGGAGAGCTGCACTTCGGCAGCGGCCCGGCCCTGGCCGTGCGCCTGGTGCCCCAGGCCCTGCAACATTTTATCGGGGCTCATCCCGGCATCCGCACCGACTTGCTGGTGGACAACGCCGAGCGCCTGGGCCAGGCCCTGCGTCGCGAGCAGATCGAGTTCTTCGTCGATGACGTACGTCCCTTCGAGGCCGATCCCTACTTCCACACCGAGGCACTGTCCCCGCGTCCAGGCCTGTTCTTCTGCCGTCCCGGGCACCCGCTGCTGGCAAAGGACAGCCTGTCGACCAACGACCTGTTCACCTACCCACTGGCCAGCGCCCTGCTCGCTCCCGGTGTGCGCAAACGCCTGGCCAACCTCAGCGGGCGCAATGACTTCACCCCGCACCTGCAGACCGAACACCTGGCAGTGCTGCGCAACGTGGTAATGGCCAGCGACGCCATCGGCACGGCCAGCGAAGAAGCAGTGGCCGAGGACCTGGCCGCCGGCCATCTGGTGCGTCTGCACTGGCGCAACCTGCCGCCGGGCATGGAAGTGCTCAGCGTGCGCTGCGGGGTAGTTAGCCGCAGCGGTTATCGCCTGTCACCGGCGGCGCGGGCGATGATCGATACCCTGGTCAGCCTTGATACTGCCCCATCGCCCGCAGACGTGGCGCATCGACAATCTCCACCTCGCCATAGCCCAGGCGCACCACGCCGGCCTGTTCGAGGCTCCTGAGGATCTGGTTGATGGTCTGGCGCGACAGCGACAGCATCAGGGCCAACTGTTCCTGGGACACTTGCAACCGCCATTGGGCGACATCGCGCTCACCGTAGCCTTCGGCCATCTGCAACAGGCGCTGCGCCACCCGCGGCGCGGCGGCCAGCAGGCTCTGCTGCTCGAGGGCGACGAACACCCAGCGCAACTTCTGGCTCATCAGCAGGGCCAGGTCGCGCCAGTGCTCTGGCTGGAACGCCAACCATTCCAGCAACGGCGCCTGGGGAATCCACAGCAGGCGTGTCGGCCCCTCGGCATAGGCGTCATGGGTGCGCGGCTGGCCATCGAACAGGCTGATCTCGCCGAACCAATGGGGTGACTCGACCAGCGTCAGCAACGCCTCCTTGCCTGCGCTGCTGACCGCTCCGACCCGCATCGCCCCTTCGAGTACCGCATACAGGCCACACGGCGCATCGCCGCGCTGGAACAGACGCTGCCCCGCTGCCAGTTCACGCGGACGGCCCAGGGCCAGCAGACTATCCTGAACGGTAACGGGCAATTGCCGGAACCATTGGCCATGCAGCAGTTGAGTGCGCGGATCGTGCATGGCACCTCGCAAAGCGAACTCTGTCGGCCAGGCGACAGACGACGATGAATGAACAGGGGCAAGCTGTGCTCACCCCTGATGGAGGAACAACAATGAAAAACCTCGTCGAGCACCTGAGTCAATACGCGGCCTACCACCGCGATCCACGGAACATCGCCACCCACTTCATCGGCATTCCGCTGATCGTGCTGGCCGTGGCCGTGCTGCTGTCACGCCCAGGTTGGGACGTGGCGGGGTTGTGGCTGTCGCCAGCGCTGCTGCTGGCGCTCTGGTCGGTGTGGTTCTACCTGCGCCTGGACCTGCGCTTCGGCCTGGTGATGGGGCTGCTGCTGGGATTGTGCCTATGGGCCGGCCAGGCACTGGCCGTGCAGAGTACCGGGCTGTGGTTGAGTGCCGGGCTAGGTGCGTTCGTGGTGGGGTGGATCATCCAGTTCGTCGGACATGCCTACGAAGGGCGCAAGCCGGCATTCGTCGATGACCTGAGCGGGCTGATCGTCGGGCCGCTGTTCGTGGTGGCGGAGCTGGCGTTCATGGCTGGCTTGTGTGGCGAACTGAAAAAGGCCGTGGAGGCCAATGCCGGGCCTGTCGCCGTTCGCCAGAAGAAAGCAGTCGTGTGAAGTAATCGCGGGGCAAGTCGC
>NZ_JBOBDQ010000107.1:0-4041 GCF_050586565.1 Pseudomonas sp. WC1 | reverse complement strand
TCGGCCAGGTCATATCATCAGCAAGCCGGTACCCCTAGGTACTGTCAGTGTGGGAGCCGGCTTGCCGGCGATGCGCCGCGTAAGCGGCGCCCTGAGGCCTACAGCCGCGCAAGCCCGCACCTACACGATTTATACTGCCCCCCATGCAAACGTTACCCTGGACGCTCAAATGAATTCCTTTGACGACCTGCTAGCCGAAGCCAGTGCTGCAGATATAACCGGCTGGGGCTTCGACTGGCTGACAGGACGCGCCTCCGAGCAGCGCCCACCTTGGGGCTACGCCAAGCTCCTTGCACAGCGTCTGGACGGCGTACGCGCGGCGCTGGATCTCGATACCGGCGGCGGGGAGGTGCTAGACGAGGCTCCACGCTTTCCGCCCCTCATGTGCGCAACTGAAGCCTGGCCACCCAACGCCCGCAAGGCGCAAGAGCACCTGGGGTCACGCGGCGTTGAAGTCATCGAGGTAGCCCCCGGCACAGCGCTCCCATTTGCCGACGCCTCGTTCGAGCTGGTCACCTCACGCCACCCGGTGAATCCCGACTGGCACGAGATCCATCGCGTCCTCCGACCTGGTGGACATTACTTCGCCCAGCACGTAGGTCCTGCCTCGGCTTTTGAGCTGATCGAGCATTTCCTGGGGCCGTTGCCACGTGAACGGCAAATGCGCGATCCGCAGGATGAGGTAGTAGCAGCGCAGGCGGCCGGGCTGACGGTGACTGACCTACGGACAGCCCGCTGCCGCATGCTGTTCCAGGATGTAGGCGCAGTCGTGTGGATTCTTCGCAAATGCGTATGGTGGGTGCCGGACTTCTCTGTGGACAAGTACCGCGCTGAGTTGCTGGTCCTGGATAACCAGATGCGGCAGGGGGAGCCCTTCATAGCGCATTCCACCCGTCATCTCATCGAAGCGAGGCGTTGAGATGAGAAAAACGGTGGGTACAAAGAAGAAGCCCTAGCGCGCGTTCTTTGGGGGATCGGTGGGCCGGGGTAAGTTGAAACAAGTCGGTATCTATCTGTTTTTGCTGGTTAATAATTTATTGGTCAACTTGCTTGGAATACCAGTTGGAACGCTGCGTGGTCTGGATTCCGATGGACGGTGCTTTTTGAGCTCAGCCCCATAAACGAATCGGGATCGAATCTATCAAGCAAATGGTCGAGCTGTTGATTGATGCCCCTGCGCGTACGATGTCCCCACTCGCCGAACGTACAGGGGGGCCTAGCAAACGATAGCGTCAATGATTGCTGTGCTGGCTAAGCCGACTCTCGAAGTATTGCGCAGTCTCTTTGTCGGTGCAGTACAGGTAGCAACCCTTCATTCCGCGTGTCATCAGGGTTCGGTATGTATTTTTGATGATCAGGTCTGTTTCATTTTTCGCGAGGGTAGGTTGCTCTTTCATCATTTTTTTCCAGCCGCGAATCGATTTATCGTGCTTGTCGCGCTCATCCGGGGATGTCACTACATTACCGTCACGTACGACTAGGTCTGGCCCGATGATCACCCCGATGTAGTCGACTTCCAAACCTTGGCAGGTATGAATGCAGCCAACCTGCTCGATGGAGTTCTCAGCGATGATCCATAGGCTGCCATCCTGATCCAGGTTCCATTGGCGTTTGTAGTCACCAATGACGATATCAGCAGCGGTGGGGTCTTTCTTGCTTAGCCAAGGCCAGCAATAGCCCGCGACCACACGAGCTTTGTTTCCGTGGTTTTTCTCGTTGATTGCTTCATGCATCGCCTGAGGTGAGTCAAACACCTTGAACTCGTACTCTTGAGTCTCAAGCGTCGGGTTTGCCGTCGAGCGAATGCCTAGCGTGTCATCCAGCCATGCCAGGTAACCGTCAGAACCACTGCAGCGAAACTGCGAAGACAGCACGTGTTCTTCAACCACGGCACCCTTGGCTTTTGCAAAGGCGCGTATCGCCTGCTTGCTGCCGATATCGCTCAAGGTTACACGCTGGTCTTCATCAATGAAGAAAATGGAGCATTTCGCTGAATCAATCAGCTCCTTGATCTGGTTTTCCCCAAGGTTTCCATAAAGCCCGCTTTTCTCATTCAGCCGATGAGCTTCGTCCACGATAAGCGCATCGAATGTGTTGGGCTCAGTGTCGATGAATGCCCCAGAGCCTGAAAAGAAATTCGAGAAATGGCTGCGCTTGATGGTGCCGACCAGTTTGTTTTCGTAGACCTTGCGTGGGGCTGCATTCTTGGAGACGTATTTGCTCATCAGCTTCAATTCGGTGAGCTTCACCAGCAGATTGATAGCCACAACAGTTTTCCCGGTGCCTGGTCCACCTTCGATGATCATCACCTTGGGTGCTTGGTCCGAGGCCTCGCTTGCCGCCGCTAGCGCCGACTCAAAAATTGCTTTCTGATCGTCAATCAATACGAACTCGGGCTTGCCTTTCATCAACCCCCCGAGGGCTTCGGCTAGCGCCTTGGACGGGCGAATTTTTCCTTCGGACAGCTCGTAAAGAACCTCTTTATTGTCGCCATGACTTATATGCTTTTTCAGAAAGGTTCTGAGTTTACTGAGCTCTTCCGGGCCTTTCAGAAACAGCGGAGCTTTGCTGATGTGGGGCTCATAGTGGGCTGAATCTATGACCCCGTCGCTGACGTAGTTATGGAGGTAGGCGCACGGACGGATTTCGATGCTTTTGTCATACACCGCCTCGTTGAAGCCTTCCAACAGCGCTGCATAGGACCATACCTGATAGGACGGGTGAATGGTCTCAATGAGGCCGCCACCCAATGCCGTTTTGACGATGGCGTCTTTGGTGGTGGCGTTGGCCTTGCTCCATTGCTTCAGCTCGATCAGTACGGCCTTTTTTGCCTGGTTTTCGTCGCGACCAGTGAGTAGAAAGTCGATTCGCTTCGACGACTGCGGAATGTGCAATTCTATGGCCAGGCCTGCATCGCTCGGGAGGCCCTCATCTCTAAGGACCTTGGCCATGTACGTCAGGGACCCTTGCCACGACCTGATTTCCGAGGAGCCAACGTTCTTGCCGGTAGCTTCCTTGTAATGCCTGAGGATCACCTCCTCGATGTCATCGTTATCGTTGTCTTTAAGAAATTGCTGTTTGGTCGCAGCGTAGACGATCACGGGTTGTCCTTAGGTGCGTGTTGGTCAGAGTCGGTCGTACTTTTTGCTGGTGCTTCTGGCTTTATCTACGGGGTACTTCTGGCCATTTGAGGCGAGTTTCTGTGTCACCGCCTCGTTGAGGTCAATGCCAAGTACGCTGCTCAGGCGAACCAGGTACATCAGTACATCCGCCAGCTCATTCTTGATGGCTTCGCCGATTTCGGGATCTGTTGCGGCGGAGATCGAATCGGCATCGCTCATCCATTGGAAAATCTCGCACAGCTCTCCTACCTCGCCAGTGAGCGCCAGAATGAGATTTTTTGGGGAGTGGAACTGCTGCCAGTCGCGATCATCTGCGAAACGCTGGAGGGATGCGGCAAGTTTCACTACGTCAATCAGTGGCACGGATGAGCCGTCTGAGTTACTCACGGGACTATCTCTTGAGTATGGGGGAACAAAAAATGCGTAAGAGACCTAGTCTAGGATTGTAAGAGTTTTCGGGGCTCGCGCAGCTTTTTTGTGTTTTTACGCGCTCTCTGCTGGGCACATTGCTTGCCAGTGTTCGCTAGGTAAATTTGAGCGTGGTGTGATATGTCCGAACTCCGAACCGATGTGCTACCGGTCTTTCTGTCCTTCTCCGTTTTCGGAAATTTCCCTCCACTGTAGCTGTTGCGAATAGATCCCACTCAGAGCTACATTCCCCAAGTCGCAGCAAAATCCGCGACCAGGTGTAGGAACCTGCTGGTAAACTTGGCGCACGCACTAGGCGCCCCATTGCAACGGCTGGCGCCTTTTTTGCGCCCGCTGCGATGTCATGGTGGCTGTGTGTGGGCAGGCTTCGGCCTGGCCGGGTTCCAAGTTTCCCGGTATTCCTACCCCATGCACAGCTGCCACCCAATCCCGTAGGAAGGATCGTGGTAGCTCCAAATCGCAAACTTGGAGTCTCATGCATGCTTACTCG
>NZ_JBOBDQ010000106.1:0-5489 GCF_050586565.1 Pseudomonas sp. WC1 | reverse complement strand
ACTGCCTGATGTACGCCGCACTGCCGGCGTCCACCGCCAGCCCCAGCGGCGCAGCCGCATAGGTGCTCAGGTCGAGCCGGTCGAGTTCGACCCGGCGCGCCGCCGCCACTTCGGGCTGGTCGCTGTGGGTCAGCAGCAGCGCCGCCCCGCTGTCGCCGACCATGAACGCCTGGCGTTCGACCGGGGCATTGCCGTCCAGCGGCACGAACACCGCCGCGCACTTGCTTACCGCCAGCTGGGCCGCCAGCAGGTCGAAGGAGCGTGGCAGCAGCAAGGCCACGCGGTCGCCAGCACGCACGCCCAGTTCCAACAGATACCCGGCCAGCCGGTTGGCCTGCCGGTCGAGGGCCTGGTAACTCCAGCGCCTTGTGCCATGGGCCACCGCCAGCGCATCCGGGCTGGCCTTGGCGTGCGCCTCGAACAACACATGCACGGGCAGATCACGTGGATAATCGCGCGCGGTGGCGTTGAATTGGCGCAGCACCCGCTCGCGCTCGGCTGCCGGCAAGCCATGCAGCCGGCTCAGTGGCGTTGCCGGCGTATGCGCCAGCGCCTCGACCAAGCGGGCCAGGGCCTCCTGCAACAGCTGGCAGACCAAGCCGCCGTCCACGGCCGACACCGCTTGTACGGTCAGGGCGAATCCATCCCCCAGGTCGTCGACGCTGGCCACCAGCGGGTAGTTGCTGCGCTCATGGGCGGCCAGCAGTTCGATCCCCTGCCAGGCCTGGGCCTGCTCCGTGCCACCAGCCGAGCTGTGGCGGTAGTTCAGCAGGCTGGTGAACAGTGCCTGCGAGGCCGGTACGCCGCTGCAGCGCTGGGCCAGGGCCAGGGAGGCCTGTTCATGAGCCAGCAGGCGCGCCAGACGCTGGTGGGTCAGGCGCACGCCTGCGACCACGTCCATGTCACCCACGCTGACCCGCAACGGCAGGGTGTTGATGAACATGCCCAGCGCCCGTTCGGCCCCCTCGCCGCCTTGCAGGCGGCCAAGCAGCACGGTGCCGAACACCACCTCCTCACGGCCGGACAACTGCGCCAGCACCTGCCCCCAGGCCTGGTGTACCAGGCTGGCGACACTGATCCCCAGCGCCCGCGCCTGACCGCGCAAGCGTTGCGCCAGGCTGTCGTCCAGGTACTGCCGATGGTCGAGCACATGGCTGCCATCGCCCAGCGCGTCACGCAGGCCGAACACCTCGGTCGGTTCGTCGATATCGCCCAGCAGCTCGCGGAACATCGCCTCCTGCGCCTGGCTGTCATCGCGCAGTCGCGCATGGGCCACATAGTTGCGGTATGGCACGCTGTCGCCCTGAGGCTCGCGGTTCAGTAGCACATCGCCGACCTCGGCCACCAGCAGCTCCATGGCGGCATGGTCGAGGAGGATATGGTGCAGCAGCAGGGTTGCCTGCAATCGGCCATGCTCCACACTGCTGCTCAGGTGCATCAGGGGTGCGCGCCCCAGGTCCAGGCGCACGCTGTCCAGTGCCGGCTGGATGTCCAGGCGCGCTTGGCGCCAGACCACCTGCACGGCCTCATCGAGCCCCTGCCAGTGCACGCTGGTGCGCAGGATGTCGTGACGGACGATGACCTGGTTCAGCGCGGAAACGAAGGCGTCCAGCTCGGCCTGGCCGGCGAAGGCGAAGCCCAGTTGCAGCACATAGGGGTCGACCTCGGCGCTGGCCAGGTGGTGGTAGAGAATGCCCTGCTGCAACGGCGCCAGGGCATAGAGGTCCTGGACATTTGCCGCGCCGCCGGGGATCTGCCGCACGACCTGGTCGAGCGCCGCCTGGTCCAGTTTCGCCAGTGGCAGCATATCGACAGTGATGCGCTGACAATCGGCCGGAATGCGGTTGGCCGGCACCTCCACCACCACTTCGCCACCCACCGCCGCCGCCAGCGCCGCCAGGGTCGGCTGGCCGAACAGCACCCGCACATCCGCCGCGAGGCCCGCCTGGCGCATGCGCGCGGTCAGGGTAACGGCCAGCAGCGAGTGGCCGCCGAGCTCGAAGAAGTTGTCGTGGCGACCGACCGGTTCGACACCCAGCAACTCACGCCAGAGTTGCGCCAACAGGGTCTCGACCTCGCCTTGCGGCGCCTCGTAGACCTGCTGCGTCGCCTCTGGCTGCGGCAGCGCCTTGCGGTCCAGCTTGCCGTTGGGGCTCAGCGGCAGCGCCTCAAGGTAGGTGAACGAGGCTGGCACCATGAACTCCGGCAATTGGCCGAGCAGTGCCGCGCGCAAGGCCTCCGGCGCCTGCCGGGCGCCGGTGTAGTAGGCCAGCAGGCGCTGGTCGCGAGCCAGCACCACGGCTTCCTTGACCCCGTCGACGCGGGTCAGGCAGGCCTGGATCTCGCCCAGCTCGATGCGCAGGCCGCGCAGCTTCACCTGGTCGTCGTTGCGCCCGAGGTACTCCAGGTTGCCGTCGGGCAGATGCCGGGCCAGGTCGCCCGTGCGGTACAGCCGACCACCGGCCTGGCTGGCGAACGGATCGTCGAGGAAGCGCTCGGCAGTCAGTTGCTCGCGGTTGAGGTAGCCACGCGCCACCTGCACGCCGCCGATGTACAGCTCGCCGGCCACGCCCCGCGGCACGGGCTGGCCGTGGGCATCGAGCACGTATAGCGTGGTATTGGCGATCGGCTTGCCGATCGGCGTGTTGTCCGGCGCCGTCACACAGTGCCAGGCACTGACGTCCACCGCCGCTTCGGTCGGGCCGTACAGGTTGTGCAACTCGACCGTCGGCAGCTGTGCCTGGAAGCGCCGCACCAGGCTGCCGGGCAAGGCTTCGCCGCTGCACAGCACGCGCTTGAGGCGGTGCGGCAGGACATCGCCATGGGCGAGGAACACATCGAGCATCGACGGCACGAAGTGCAAGGTGCTGACCTGCTCGGCGCGGATCACCTCGCGCAGGTACTCGGGGTCGCGGTGCCCGCCAGGGCGCGCCATCACCAGCCGTGCCCCGGTCTGCAGCGGCCAGAGGAACTCCCACACCGACACGTCGAAACTGAACGGGGTCTTCTGCAGTACCACGTCGTCAGCGCCCAGGCGATAGGCGTCCTGCATCCACAGCAGGCGGTTGACCACTGCGGCGTGCTCGTTCATCACCCCCTTGGGCAGGCCGGTGGATCCGGAGGTGTAGATCACGTAGGCCAGGTGGCGCGGGGTCAACCCGGCCACCTGTGGCGCCTGTGCCGGTTGCTCCAGCCAGGTCGGCAGGTCGAGGTCGATCACCGGCACCGCGCCGGCCTGCGGCACATGGCGTGTGGCGGCGTGCACCAGCACCGCCAGCGGGGCACTGTCGCCAAGCATGTGCCGGATGCGCTCGGCCGGGTACTCCGGGTCCACCGGCACATAGGCGCCGCCGGCCTTGAGGGTGGCCAGCAGGCCGACCACCATCGCCAGGCCCCGCTCGACGCAGATCGCCACCCGGTCGTCGGGTTTCACGCCCAGGGCGATCAGGTGATGGGCCAGGCGGTTGGCCTGTTCATCCAGCTGGCGATAGCTCAGCTCGCCCTCCTCTGCCTTTACCGCCACGGCATCAGGGGTGCGCCGCACCTGGGCCTCGATCATTCCGTGCAGGGTCTGGTCGAGGTCGTAGGCCTGGGTCGTGTCGTTGAAAGCGCCCAGCACCTGGCGCCGTTCATCGGCGCTCAGCACGGGCAGGCGCTGCAGTTGCTCCTCGGGGTGCTGTTCAAGCGCCAGCAGCAGACCGTCGAGCACCTGCAGCATCTGCGCGCAGACTCTTTGCGCGCCAACCTGGGCAGACACCTGCACGCCCAGGCGCAGGCCGTCGCCGAAATCATCCACGTTCAGGCTCAGCGGATAGTTGGTGCGCCCCTCGCTGCCCAGCGCCTCGATACCTTCCCAGGCTTGCGCCTGCGGCGCGGCCCGGCTGCTCTGGCGGTAGTTGAGCAAGGCGCTGAACAGCGGCAGCGGCGCCGCCACCTGGCTGCAGCGCTGGGCCAGGGCCAGCGAGGCGTGCTCGTGGAGCAACAGCGCCGAAAGCTCGCGGTGCGTGGCCAGCACGCCTTCGCGCACGCTGAGCCCACCCAGGTCGACCCGCAGCGGCAAGGTATTGATGAACATGCCCAGCGCCCGTTCGCTGCCCTCGCCGCCCTGCAGACGGCCCAACAGCACGGTACCGAACACCACCTGGTCCTTGCCGCAGGCACTGCCCAGCAGGCGCGCCCAGGCCAGGTGCACCAGGCTCGCGGTGCTCACCCCCAGCTGGCGAGCCTGGTCACGCAGGCGGCCATAGCGGGCCCCCTCGAACTCGACCTCGGCCTCATCGAGCGCCAGCCCTTCGCCTTGTACCTCGCGCAGGCCGAACGGCAGGCTCGGCTCGTCGATATCGCCCAGGCGGGCGCGGAAGAACGCTTCATGCTCGGCCTCGCTGACGCCCTGGCGCGCCTGCACCACATAGTTGCGGTACGGCACCGACGGCGGCAGCGGCTCGTCGTGGCCCGACAGATAGCCGCGCAGCTCGGCCTGCACCGCCTGCATGGCGATGTGGTCGAGCACGATATGGTGGAACTGCAGCACCGCCTCGATCCGCTGGCTGCCCGGCACGGTGCGGTGCAGCAGCCTGATCAGCGGCGCCTGGCCCAGGTCCAGGCGTGCCAGGTGCTGCGCGTCGAGCGGCGCCAGTTGCAGCGGCGCCTGGCGCCAGACCACCTGCACCGGTTGCGCCAGGCCCTCCCAGAGCACTGCGGTGCGCAGGATGTCATGCCGGGCGATGACCTGCTCCAGGGCCTGGGCGAACGCCTGCAGGCGCGCCGGGCTGTCGAAGCGCAATTGCGCGCGCAAGGCATACGGATCCGCGTCCGCGCTGCTCAGGTGCAGGTAGAGGATGCCTTCCTGCAACGGTGCCAGCGGGTAGATGTCCTGCACGTTGGCCGCGCCCCCCGGCACCGTGGCGACGATGCGTTCGATGGCGGCCTGCTCCAGCGCCACCAACGGCAGCATGTCCGGGGTGATACGGGTGCAATCGGCCGGGATCAGGTTGGCCGCAACCGGCACCTGGCGGCTGTGCCCCAGGGTGGTTGCCAGCGCCGCCACCGTCGGCTGGCCGAACAGCGTGCGCACATCGGCTTGCAGGCCGGCCTGGCGCAGCCGCGCGGTCAGGCTCACGGCCAGCAGCGAATGGCCGCCCAGTTCGAAGAAGTTGTCGTGACGCCCTACCCGCTCGACACCCAGCAACTGCGCCCAGATCTCGGCCAGCAGGGTTTCCGTCTCGCCCTGTGGCGCTTCGTAGCCGCCCGCCTGCAGATCCGGCAGCGGCAGTGCCTTGCGCTGCAGCTTGCCGTTCGGGGTCAGTGGCCAGCTGTCGAGATGGATGAACAGCGCCGGCACCATGTACTCCGGCAGCTGTGCCAGCAAGGCCCGGCGCAGCGCGTCGGCCTGTTGTGGTTCACCCCGGTGATAGGCGACCAGGCGCGCACCGCTGTGCGGATGCGCGTGCACCAGCACCAGCGCCTCACGCACACCCGCGATCCGGTTC
>NZ_JBOBDQ010000105.1:0-5563 GCF_050586565.1 Pseudomonas sp. WC1 | reverse complement strand
TGAAGGCGGGCGCCTGTACCGCACCGGCGACCTGGCGCGTTACCGCGAACAGGGCGTGATCGAGTACGTGGGCCGTATCGACCACCAGGTGAAGATCCGCGGTTTCCGTATCGAACTGGGCGAGATCGAAGCGCGCCTGCAAGAACATGCGGCGGTGCGTGAAGTACTGGTGCTGGATATCGACGGGGCAGGGGGCAAGCAACTGGCTGCCTACCTGATCGCTCAAGATCCAGCTGCCGATCATGCGGCCCTGCGTGACACGCTGAAACAGCACCTGAAAGCCAACCTGCCGGACTACATGGTGCCGACGCACTTCCTGGTCTTGGACCAGTGGCCACTGACCGCCAACGGCAAGCTGGACCGCAAGGCCCTGCCCAAACCGGATGCCAGCCAGCTGCAACAGGGCTACGTGGCCCCGCGCACGGCGCTCGAGCAGCAACTGGCGGCGATCTGGTCCGAGGTGCTGAAGGTCGAGCAGGTGGGCCTGCACGACAACTTCTTCGAACTCGGCGGCCACTCGTTGCTGGCCACCCAGGTAACCTCGCGGATTCGCCAGCGCCTGGACCTGGAAGTGTCGCTGCGCAGCCTGTTCGAATCCGCCGACCTGCAGGCCTTCGCCCAGGCCGCTGGCGAAGGCGCGGCCAGCCAGGCGCCGGCGTTCAGCGTCGTGGACCGTAACCAGCCGCTGGCCTTGTCCTACGCCCAGCAACGCCAGTGGTTCCTCTGGCAACTGGAGCCGGCCAGTGCCGCCTACAACATTCCGTCGGCCCTGCGCTTGAAGGGCGAGTTGGATATCGAGGCACTGCGCAGCAGCTTCGCCGCGCTGGTCGCCCGCCACGAAACCCTGCGCACCACCTTCCGCCAGCAGGGCGACAGTGCCGAGCAGGTGGTGCATGCGCGTCTGCAAACGCCGCTGGACATCACCACGGCGGCCCTGGACGAAGCCGGCGTGCAGGCCTGGGTCGAGACCCAGGTGCGCCAGCCGTTCGACCTGCAACACGGCCCGTTGCTGCGCGCCCGCCTGCTGCGCCTGGGCGCCGACGAGCATGTGCTGGTACTGGTGCTGCACCATATCGTTGCTGACGGCTGGTCGATGCCGATCCTGGTCGACGAACTGGTGCGCGGCTATGAAAGCCACCTGCAAGGCCAGGCCCCGCAACTGCCGGCGCTGGCCTTCCAGTATGCCGACTACGCGGCCTGGCAGCGTCAGTGGATGGAAGCCGGCGAACAACAGCGCCAGCTCGACTACTGGCAGGCGCGCCTGGGCAGCACCCAGCCGATCCTCGAACTGGCCACCGATCGCCCGCGCCCTGTGGTGCAGCAATATGAGGGTGCGCGCCTGCCGGTGGACCTTGAGCCAAGCCTGGTTGCCCAGCTCAAGACGCTGGCCGGGCAGCATGACGTGACCCTGTTCATGCTCCTGCTGGCCTCGTTCCAGGCCTTGCTGCATCGCCACAGCGGCCAGTCGGACATCCGTGTCGGCGTGCCGGTGGCCAACCGCACCCGGGCCGAGACCGAAGGCCTGATCGGCTTCTTCGTCAACACCCAGGTGCTGGATGCGCGCTTCCAGCCGCAGATTCGTTTCGACGAACTGCTGCAACAGGTCAAGCACACCGCCCTGGGCGCCCAGGCGCACCAGGAGCTGCCCTTCGAGCAATTGGTCGAAGCCCTGCAGCCCGAGCGCAGCCTGAGCCACAGCCCGCTGTTCCAGGTGATGTTCAACCACCAGACCCAGGTGCTGGGTGAATCCCGCGTACTTGCGGGCCTCAGCCTGCAGGGGCTGGTGTCGGACAAGCAGACCGCACAGTTCGACCTGACCCTGGACACTGCCGAACACGAAGGCGGCCTGAGCGCGACCCTGACCTACGCTACCAGCCTGTTCGAGCCGGCGACCGTAGCGCGCATGGCCGAGCACTGGCGCAACCTGTTGCAGGGCATCTGCCAGGGCGCCGGGCAGCGCGTCGCCGAACTGCCGTTGCTGAGCCGCGAGGAGCGCGAGCGCACCCTGTACGCCTGGAACGACAGCGCCGCCGACTACCCGCGCGGGCAGACCGTCCAGCAGCTGATCGAGGCACAGGCTGCCCGCACGCCGCAGGCCGTCGCCGCGGTGCTGGGTGAGCAGTCGCTGAGCTACGCGCAACTGAACCAGCGCGCCAACGCCCTGGCCCACCACCTGCGCAGCTTGGGCGTCGGCCCCGATGTGCTGGTGGGGATCGCGGTGGAGCGGAGCCTGGACATGCTTGTCGGCCTGCTGGCGGTGCTCAAGGCCGGTGGCGCCTACGTGCCGCTGGACCCGCAGTTCCCCGAGGACCGCCTGGCCTACATGATGGAGGACAGCGGCATTGCGCTGCTGCTGACCCAGAGCCCCCTGCTGCAACGCCTGCCGATCCCGCCGCAGGTGCACAGCCTGTGCCTGGACCAGGCGCTGCCGGGCGAGTACAGCCAGGACAACCCGCGCCCGCTGGCGCACCCGGAAAACCTCGCCTATGTGATCTACACCTCCGGCTCCACCGGCAAGCCCAAGGGCGTGACCATCCGCCACGACGCGCTGGTCAACTTCCTCTGCAGCATGGCGCGCCAGCCGGGTATCGATGCTCATGACAAGGTGCTGTCGCTGACCTCGCTCTCGTTCGACATCGCCGGCCTTGAGCTGTACTTGCCGTTGCTGCGCGGAGCCTGCGTGGTGCTGCTGGGCGAGCAGGTGAACAAGGACCCGCAGGCGTTGCTGGCGGTGATCCAGACCCGGGCGGTCAGCGTCGTCCAGGCCACCCCGTCGACCTGGCGCATGCTGCTGGACGCCGCGGCGCCCGGCGCCTTTGCCGGCAAGAAGGTGCTGTGCGGCGGCGAGGCACTGAGCGCCGAGCTGGCCCAGCGCCTGATCGCCCAGGCCGGGCATGTGTGGAACGTCTACGGCCCGACCGAGACCACCATCTGGTCGGCCTGCCATTACCTGACCGACAGCGACGACGTGTGGCTGGGACGGCCGCTGGCCAACACCCGCCTGCACGTGCTCAGCGACGAGCTCGATGTGCTGCCGCAAGGCGCGCGTGGCGAGTTGCTGATCGGCGGCGACGGCTTGGCGCGGGGCTACCACAACCGCCCGGGCCTGACCGCCGAGCGTTTCGTGCCGGACCCGTTCGCCAGCGAGCCGGGCGCGCGCCTGTATCGCACCGGCGACCTGACCCGCTACCGCGAGAACGGGGTGATCGAGTACGTCGGGCGCCTGGACCACCAGGTGAAGATCCGTGGCTTCCGTATCGAACTGGGCGAAATCGAGGAGCGCCTGCTGTTGCACCCGGCGATCCGCGAGGCCGCGGTGATCGATATCGATGGCCCGGCCGGCAAGCAATTGGCGGCCTACCTGGTGCTGCACGATGCGCAGCAAAGCGTGGAAGCGCTGCGCGGCGAGCTGCGTGCGCACCTGAAGGCCGGCCTGCCGGACTACATGGTGCCGAGCCATCTGGTCGGCCTGACGCGCATGCCGCAGACCCCCAACGGCAAGCTCGACCGCAAGGCCCTGCCACTGCCGGATGCCAGCCAGTTGCAGGCAGCCCACGTGGCACCGGTCACGGAGCTGGAGCGCAAGCTGGCGGCGATCTGGGCCGAGGTGCTGCAGGTCGAGCGGGTGGGCCTGCAGGACAACTTCTTCGACCTCGGCGGGCACTCGCTGCTGATCGTCCAGGTGATCGGCCGGGTGCGCGAGCAACTGGGCGTCGACCTGAGTCTCAACGAGCTGTTCGAGCAGGCCACGCTGGCCGACTTCAGCCAGGTGGTGGAGCGCAAGTCGGGGCAGGTCGCCAACGCCCATGACGAGCTGACTAAATCCTTGGAGGCCTTGAAACGTCTTACTGCACAGGAAATAGATAATCTGATCGCTTAGCGGGAGACATTCAAAGTGCAAGAGCTGCTCGACTCCGTAAAGTCGCTGTCCACCAGGGAGCGCAAGGCATTGGCAGCCTTGCTCAAGCGCCAGGGTGTCAACCTCTACGGGGTCACCCCGATCTTCAGAAGGGACTCGGCGGACGGGGCAGCGCTTTCCTATGCACAGCAGCGCCAGTGGTTCCTCTGGCAGCTCGACCCGCACAGCGCCGCCTACAACATCCCGGCGGCGCTGCGGCTCAAGGGCACGCTGGATGTCGAGGCGTTGCAGCACAGCTTCGACAGCCTGGTGGCGCGCCACGAAACCCTGCGCACCACCTTCCGCCAGGAAGGTGACGGCGCGCTGCAGATCGTCCATCCGCCAATGCCTGTGGCGCTGGCGGTGGAGCCCTTCGTGCCTGAGGACTCGACAGATTTGCAGGCAGCCATCCGCGCGCGCGTGGAGGCCGAGGTGCAGCTGCCGTTCGACCTGGAGCATGGTCCGTTGCTGCGGGTCAGGCTGCTGGTGCTGGGGCCTGAAGAGCATGTGCTGATCCTGACTGTGCACCATATCGTTTCCGATGGCTGGTCCACGCCGATCCTGGTGGACGAGCTGATCCGCCTGTACGAGGGCTTGCGCCTGGGCTCGCCGGTGACCTTGGCCGAGCTGCCGATCCAGTACGCCGACTACGCCCTGTGGCAGCGCGACTGGATGGAGGCGGGCGAGCAGGAGCGCCAGCTCGGTTACTGGCGCGAGCAACTGGCGGGCGAGCAGCCGCTGCTGGAGCTGCCTGTCGACCGCCCGCGGCCGTCGGTGCAGAGCTTCCAGGGCGCACGCCTGGCCATCGATATCGATGCCTCCCTGGCGCAGGGGCTCAAGGCCCTGGCGCGCCAGCAGGGGGTGACCCTGTTCATGCTGTTGCTGGCCTCTTTCCAGACCCTGCTGCACCGCTACAGCGGGCAAGCCGACATCCGTGTCGGCGTGCCGGTGGCCAACCGTACCCGCGCCGAAACCCAGGGGCTGATCGGCTTCTTCGTCAACACCCAGGTGCTCAAGGCCGAGTTCGCGCCGCAGACCACCTTCACCGCGTTGCTGCAGCAGGTGCGTGAAACCTCGCTGCAGGCCCAGGCGCACCAGGACCTGCCGTTCGAGCAACTGGTCGAGGCGCTGCAGCCCGAGCGCAGCATGAGCCACAACCCGTTGTTCCAGGTGTTGTTCAACCACCAGGCCGAAAGCCCGGGCATGGTCCGTGAGCTGGGCGGTTTGCAGGTTGAGGGATTGAGCTGGGAAGGGCAGACCACCCAGTTCGACCTGATCCTCAACACGGCCGAGCACGAGGGTGGGCTGATTGCGGCGTTCACCTACGCCACCTCGCTGTTCGATGCGGCCACGGTCGAGCGCATCGGCCGGCATTGGCGCAACCTGTTGCAGGGCATCTGCGCGGATCTCGCCCAGCGCGTGGCGCAGTTGCCGTTGCTCGATGCGGCTGAGCTGGGGGCATGGACGGCTGATGTGCGGCGCTATCCGAGCACCGAGTGCGCCCATGCGCTGATCGAGCAGCAGGCGGCGCGCACACCTGAAGCGATCGCCGTGACCTTCGCTGGGCAGACGCTGAGCTACGACCAGCTCAACCGCCGCGCCAACCGCCTGGCGCACAAGCTGCGCGCGCAGGGCGTGGGGCCGGATGTGCTGGTGGGCATCGCG
>NZ_JBOBDQ010000104.1:0-5913 GCF_050586565.1 Pseudomonas sp. WC1 | reverse complement strand
TGGTCGGTACTGGCAATGAAAAGGGCGACCGAAGTCGCCCTTTCTTGTTGCTGCCTGGATCAGCCGCGGCGACGCAGCGCGTCGATGCGGTCTTCCAGCGGCGGGTGGCTCATCAGCAGGCCGGCCAGGCCATGCTTCAGGCCGCCGTTGATGCCGAAGGCCTTCATCGTGTCGGGCATGTGCACCGGCAGGCCCTGCTCGGAGCGCAGGCGCTGCAGCGCGCCGATCATTGCGCCGGTGCCGGCCAGGTGGGCGCCGGCCTCGTCGGCGCGGAACTCGCGGCGGCGCGAGTACCACATGACGATGATGCTGGCGAGGATGCCCAGTACCAGCTCGGCGACGATGGTCGCGATGAAGTAGGCGATACCGTGGCCTTCTTCGTTCTTGAAGATCACCCGGTCGACGAAGTTGCCGATGATGCGGGCGAAGAACATCACGAAGGTGTTCACCACGCCCTGCACCAGCGCCATGGTGACCATGTCGCCGTTGGCCACGTGGCCGATCTCGTGGGCCAGCACCGCGCGCACCTCATCAGGCGAGAAGCGTTCCAGCAGGCCCTGGGACACCGCCACCAGCGCGTCGTTGCGGTTCCAGCCGGTGGCGAAGGCGTTGGCCTCGTAGGCTGGGAAGATGCCCACCTCGGGCATCTTGATGCCGGCCTCGCGGGACAGCTCTTCGACGGTCTGCAGCAGCCACTGCTCGTGACGGGTGCGGGGCTGGGTGATGATCTGGGTGCCGGTGGTCATCTTCGCCATCCACTTGGAGATGAACAGCGAAACGAGCGAGCCAGCGAAACCGAACACGGCGCAGAAGACCAGCAGCTGGCCGAGGTTGAGGTCAACCCCGTTGGCGGCCATGAACCCGTTGAAGCCGAACAGGCTCAGGGTAATGCTTGCAACCAGCACCACCGCGAGGTTGGTGGCTACAAACAACAGAATGCGCATCATGGTTGTTACGTTCTCCTGACGGATGAGTTTGTTGCGTACTGCGGGGTATATAAGGGGGAGGGCGCGGCTATTCAACCGGGCGACTATTTCAAACTGTGTACGCGAGGAGTATGGCAGAGGATGCCGTGAGGGCTGTGGGGTAGAGCGTTGCAGGATGTAAGGCAAAAGTATCGCGAGGCAAATCGCATCGGCGTACCGATGCGACTGGCTCCGCAATGGCGATATCGCTTACTGCGAATAGGTACGCAGGAAGTTGCCGATACGCCCGATCGCCTGTTCCAGGTCATCCACCCGCGGCAGCGTCACCACGCGGAAGTGGTCCGGCCACGGCCAGTTGAACGCCGTGCCCTGGACGATCAGCAGCTTCTCCGACAGCAGCAGGTCGAGGGCGAATTTCTCGTCGTTGAGGATCGGGCAGACCTTCGGATCGATGCGCGGGAAGGCGTACAGCGCGCCCATCGGCTTGACGCAACTGACCCCGGGGATGTCGTTGAGCAGCTCGTAGGTGCGGTTGCGTTGCTCCAGCAGGCGGCCCGGCGGCAGCACCAGGTCGTTGATGCTCTGGTAGCCGCCCAAGGCGGTCTGGATGGCGTGCTGGGCCGGCACGTTGGCGCACAGGCGCATGTTGGCCAGCATGTCGATGCCTTCGATGTAGCTCGTGGCGTGGTGCTTGGGCCCGGAGATGATCAGCCAGCCGGAGCGGAAGCCCGCCACCCGGTACGACTTGGACAGGCCGTTGAAGGTCAGGCACAGCAGGTCCGGGGCCAGCGACGCGGTGCTGATGTGCACGGCCTCGTCGTAAAGAATCTTGTCGTAGATCTCGTCGGAGAACACCACCAGGTTGTGCTGGCGTGCCAGCTCCAGCATGCCCAGCAGCAGCTCTTTGGAGTACACCGCGCCGGTCGGGTTGTTCGGGTTGATGATCACCAATGCCTTGGTGTTCGGGGTGATCTTGGCCTTGATGTCGTCAAGGTCCGGGAACCAGTCGGCCTGCTCGTCGCACAGGTAGTGCACCGGCTTGCCGCCGGCCAGGCTCACCGCGGCGGTCCACAGCGGGTAGTCGGGCGCCGGGATCAGCACTTCGTCGCCGTTGTTGAGCAGCGCCTGCATGGACATGACGATCAGCTCGGACACGCCGTTGCCGAGGTAGATGTCCTCGATGGTGACGCCTTCGATTGCCTTCTGCTGGCAGTACTGCATCACCGCCTTGCGCGCGCTGAACAGGCCCTTGGAGTCGCTGTAGCCCTGGGCGGTGGGCAGGTTGCGGATGACGTCCTGGAGGATCTCGTCCGGCGCCTCGAAACCAAACGGCGCCGGGTTGCCGATGTTCAGCTTGAGGATGCGATGGCCTTCCTCTTCCAGGCGTTTGGCGTGCTTGAGCACTGGGCCGCGAATGTCGTAGCAGACATTGGCGAGCTTGTTCGATTTGCTGAACTGCATGATGAGATCCCGAGTGAGAATACGCGCCGCCTTCTTTCGAAAGGTTTGAAAGGGCGGGAACCGGGTGCCAGACTGGCTGCCTTGCACACGAAGCCAACTAATATACGTGCCACCCGCGCCAGGGAAAAGCCGGTGCGAGGTGAAATTCAGCCTGCCGAGGTCCCATCATGCAAAAGATCGACAAAACCCTGGACGAATGGCGCGCCATGCTCGATCCGGCCCAGTACCAGGTGTGCCGCCTGAAAGGCACCGAGCGGCCGTTCAGCGGCAAGTACAACAGCGAGCGCCGCGACGGCGTCTACCAGTGTATCTGCTGCAACCTGCCGCTGTTCTCCTCCAAGGCCAAGTTCGATTCCGGCTGCGGCTGGCCGAGCTTCTACGAGCCGATCGAAGAGGCCGCGATGATCGAGATCCGCGACACCTCCCACGGCATGATCCGCACCGAAGTCACCTGCGCCCAGTGCGACGCCCACCTGGGCCATGTATTTCCCGACGGCCCGCCGCCGACCGGGCTACGCTACTGCATCAACTCGGTATGCCTGGACTTCAAGCCACGCGATTGACGGAGAGCGAACATGGCCGATGCGCTGCTGGACATCCCCTGCGTCACCCTTGGCGGTGAGCAGAAAGTGCTGGGCGACTTCGCCGGCAAGGCGCTGCTGGTGGTCAACACCGCCAGCCAGTGCGGTTTCACCCCGCAGTACAAAGGGCTCGAGCGCCTATGGCAGGACTACCAGCGCCAGGGCCTGGTGGTGCTGGGCTTCCCCTGCAACCAGTTCGGCAAGCAAGAGCCGGGCGACGCCCGGGAGATCGCGCAGTTCTGCGAGCTCAACTTCGGCGTGAGCTTCCCGCTGTTTCGCAAGATCGAAGTCAACGGCCCCGGCGCCCACCCGCTGTTCGCCGAGCTCAAGCGCCGCGCGCCGGGCCTGTTGGGCACGCAGAAGATCAAGTGGAACTTCACCAAGTTCCTGGTCGACCCGCGCAGTGGCAAGGTCACCCGCTTTGCCCCGACCACCAAGCCCGAGGCGCTGAAAGCGGCGATAGAGCCGCTGCTCAACCGCTGACCGGCACCCAGTGCTCGATCAGCGCCAGCAGTTCCTCGCGCCGGAACGGCTTGGCCAGGTAGTCGTTCATGCCCGCGGCGCGGCAGCGTTCGCGCTCCTCGGGCATGGCGTTGGCGGTCAGCGCGACGATCGGCAGCTCCGGCCAGCGGCTGCTCTGGCGGATGCGCCGGCTGGCCTCGTAGCCGTCCATCACCGGCATGTTGCAGTCCATCAGTACCAGGTCGAAGCTGTCCCGCTCCAGGTAGTCCAGGGCCTCCTGGCCGTGGGCGGCCACCTGCACCTGGCAGCCGAGCTTGCCCAGCATGCCCTTGGCCACCAACTGGTTCACCGGGTTGTCCTCCACCAGCAGGATACGCGCCCGCAGCTCGCGCGAGGCCGGCACCTCGTGGGGCAGCGGCGCGCTGGGTTCCCCTTGCAGGATGCGGCGCAGCGTCTGGTACAGGGCGTTGCGCGCCAGGGGCCGGGCCAGTTGCTGCAGCGGCGCCAGTTGCGTGGCCTGTTCGGCGGGCAGGAAGTTGCCGTAGGCGGTCACCAGCAGGATCGGCGCCGCGATGGCCGGGCGCAGGTCGAGCACGTGGTCCAGGTCGTCGGTGATCAGCAGGTCGACCGGCAGGCCGGCCAGTGCGCCGGCATCTGCATGGCGCACGTAATCCAGCCCCCAGCGCGGCAGCAGCCCTTGTAGCAGCTCGGCCAGGCCGCTGCCGGGGTTGCCCAGGGCCACCACGTGTCCACTTATTGCCGCCGGCGGGATTGCCTCGGTATGCGCCGGTAGCGGCAGGTCGGCGCTGAAGCGGCTGCCGAAACCGGTCTCGGAATGGATGTGCAGGTGCCCCTGCATGGCCTTGCACAGGTTGCGGGTCAGGGCCAGGCCCAGGCCAGTGCCGCCGTACTGGCGGGTGATACCGGCGCCGGCCTGGGTGAACGGCTGGAAAATCCGCGCCTGGGCCTCCTCGGGGATGCCGATGCCGGTGTCGCTGACCTCCAGGCGCACGCCGCCGACGATGCTGCTCAGGCGTACATCAACACGCCCGAAGCGGGTGAACTTGAGTGCGTTGGACAGCAGGTTGCTGACAATTTGCCGTACCCGCGTCGGGTCGCCCAGCACCGTGCTGGGAAAGTCCGGGGCGATCAGGCAGGTCAGCTCGACACTGGGCGCGGCATTCTGCGACAGCAGGTTGGCGGTGTCCTCGACCATCGCGCCGAGGTCGAACGGGATGCGTTCGAGCTCCAGCTGGCCGGCGTCGAACTTCGACAGGTCGAGGATATCGTTGAGCAGCTCCACCAGCACCTTGCCCGAGTCGTGGGCGATCGACAGCTGCTGGCGCTGTTCGGCGGCCAGGCCGCTGTCCAGCGCCAGTGCGATCATGCCGAGCATGCCGTTGAGTGGCGTGCGGATCTCGTGGCTCATGTTGGCCAGGAAGGCGGCGCGGGCCTGGGCCATGTCCAGGGCGCGCTGGCGCGCTTCGTCCAGTTCCTGGTTGGACTGGCTCAGGCGGCTGTTGCTGGCCTTGAGCTCGTTGGTGCGGGCTGAGACGATGTCTTCCAGCTCATTGAGGTACTGGGTCAGCCGGTTCTCGGCGGTGCGCCGCTGCTGGATCTCGGTGGCCATGCTGACGAACTGCTGGTTGGCGACCCGCACCAGCACGCCGATCTCGTCGTTCTCGTGCCCCTTGGGGCAGTCCACGCGGTTCTGCCGGGGCGTGCGCGCATCATTGCCGCTGAGCGCGCCGATCACCGTCACCAGCGGCTTGGTCAGCATCAGGTAGAACAGCGCCAGGAGAATGCCGGTCAGCACCAGGCTGCGGGCGAAACCGTTGACCAGGGTAACCCCGGCGCGGTCGAGAAAGCGCCCGCCGAAGGCATAGGTGTCGACGTCCAGGTACAGGGTGCCGAGGTACTCCTCGGGCATGTGGGCGAGGAACAGCCGGTCCTGGAACAGGCGCTGCTCGCCGAACAGGAAGTCGGACAATGGTCGGTAGCGGCTTTCCATGCGCGGCCGCTGCACGTCGGCCAGCACCGTGTCGTTGTTGTCGATCAACCGCGCACGGATCAGCGCCGGGGATTTCAGCAGCCCGCCGGTCAGCTCCTGGGCCAGCTCGGTGTCGATGTTGTAGGCGATGCGCGAGGCCGTGTCGTGGCTGATCTTCAGCAGCGCCTGAATTTCACGGTTGATGGACGCGTCTTCGCTGGCATAATCGATGCCGATCTGGATGAGACTGAGCAATGTTCCCAGGATGAAGCCGACCAGGACTGTCAACCGGGCTTGCTTGTATGACAGGCGATTGGTGAACTTGATATCCATGGGTCCCAAGCCGGTTACTTGCTCCGTGCGCTGCGCAAGCATAGCCGATCAGCCCTGGCTGCTGGCGGGTCTGTCTGTTCATTTCAGTTGATCGTCGATTAAGGGCCGCTGCGCGCCCCATCGCCGGCAAGCCGGCTCCCACAGTGAAGAGTGATCACCT
>NZ_JBOBDQ010000103.1:0-7374 GCF_050586565.1 Pseudomonas sp. WC1 | reverse complement strand
GGCCGGTGCAGATAACGAAGATCAGCGGCCCAGATAAACCTCGACCACCCGCTCATCCTCCTGCACCTGCGCCAGCGACCCTTCGGCCAGCACACTCCCCTGATGCAGCACCGTCACATGGTCGGCAATGCTGCCGACGAAGCCCATGTCATGCTCCACCACCATCAGCGAATGCCTGCCCGCCAATGATCGGAACAGCTCGGCGGTGAACTCGGTCTCGGCATCGGTCATCCCCGCCACCGGCTCGTCGAGCAGCAGCAGCTTCGGCTCCTGCACCAGCAGCATGCCGATCTCCAGGAACTGCTTCTGCCCGTGGGACAACAACCCCGCCTGGCGTTGGGCCAGGGGCAGCAGTCGCAGGGTGGCCAGCACCTCTTCGATGCGCTGGCGCTGCTCGCCGCTCAAGCGTGCCAGCAGGCTGGCCCACACCGACTTGTCGGCCTTGAGCGCCAGCTCCAGGTTCTCGAACACCGTCAGCGCCTCGAATACCGTGGGCTTCTGGAACTTGCGGCCGATACCGGCCTGGGCGATCTGGCATTCGCTCATGCGGGTCAGGTCGAGGGTGTCGCCGAAAAACGCGGTACCCGTGTCGGGGCGGGTCTTGCCGGTGATCACGTCCATCATCGTGGTCTTGCCGGCGCCGTTGGGGCCGATGATGCAGCGCAGTTCACCGACGCCGATGTACAGGTTGAGGTCGTTGAGCGCCTTGAAGCCATCGAAGCTGACGCTGATGCCTTCCAGGCTCAACACCGTGCCGTGGCGGGTGTCCAGTCCGGCCTCGCGACGCCGGCCCAGGCCGATGGCTTCGCGACCGCTGCCGACCTGGTCGAAGATCGGTTCGAGCATGAATTCCGGATGCACCGGGGGCACGCTTCTCATGGCTGGCTCCTTTTCTTCACAAGGCCGACCACGCCCTTGGGCAGGTACAGGGTGACAAGGATGAACAGCGCGCCGAGGAAGAACAGCCAGAACTCGGGGAACGCCACGGTGAACCAGCTCTTCATGCCATTGACCAGGCCGGCACCGAGCAGCGGCCCGATCAACGTGCCGCGCCCGCCGAGTGCCACCCACACGGCGGCCTCGATGGAGTTGGTCGGTGACATCTCGCTGGGGTTGATGATGCCCACCTGCGGCACGTACAGCGCCCCGGCCAGGCCGCACAGCACGGCACTGAGCACCCACACCAGCAGCTTGAAGCCGCGCGGGTCGTAGCCGCAGAACATCAGGCGGTTCTCGGCGTCGCGCACGGCGGTGAGCAGGCGGCCGAACTTGCTCTGGGTCAGGCGCCAGCACAGGTACAGGCTGGCCAGCAGCAGACCGACTGTCAGCAGGAACAGCACCGCCCGGGTGCCCTGGGCGGCGATGTCGAAACCGAGGATGGTGCGGAAGCTGGTGAAGCCGTTGTTGCCGCCAAAGCCGGTCTCGTTGCGAAAGAACAGCAGCATGCCGGCGAAGGTCAGGGCCTGGGTCATGATCGAGAAGTACACGCCCTTGATCCGCGAGCGGAAGGCGAAGAAGCCGAACACCAGCGCCAGCAACCCCGGCGCCAGTACCACCAGGCACAGCGCCCAGGCGAAGTGCTGGGTGCCGGCCCAGTACCAGGGCAGCTCGCTCCACGACAGGAAGGTCATGAAGCCCGGCAGACCATCACCGGCCGCCTGGCGCATCAGGTACATGCCCATGGCATAGCCGCCAAGGGCAAAGAACAGGCCGTGGCCCAGCGACAGTAGCCCGGCATAGCCCCACACCAGGTCCAGGGCCAGGGCGACGATGGCGTAGCAAAGAATCTTGCCCACCAGGGTCAGGGTATAGGCCGAGACCTGCAAGGCGTGCCCGTCGGGCAGCAGCGACAGCAGCGGCAGGGCCAGCAGCACCAGGACGACAACGGCGCCGACGGCCAGCGACACCCGGGTGCCGGCCTTGCGCGTGGCAGTGACAATCAATGGCTGGTTCATTAGTCGATTACCCGTCCCTTGAGGGCGAACAGGCCTTGCGGGCGCTTCTGGATGAACAGAATGATCAGCGCAAGGATGAGGATCTTGCCCAGCACCGCCCCGATCTGCGGCTCCAGCAGTTTGTTGGCGATGCCCAGCCCGAAGGCCGCCCACAGGCTGCCGGCCAGCTGCCCGACGCCGCCGAGCACCACCACCAGGAACGAGTCGATGATGTAGCTCTGGCCCAGGTCCGGGCCGACGTTGCCGACCTGGCTCAGGGCCACGCCGCCGAGCCCGGCGATGCCCGAGCCGAGGCCGAAGGCGAGCATGTCCACGCGCCCGGTGGACACCCCGCAACAGGCCGCCATGTTGCGGTTCTGGGTGACCGCGCGCACGTTCAGGCCCAGCCGTGTGCGGTTGAGCAGCAGCCAGGTGAGCAGCACCACGGCGAGGGCGAAGCCGATGATCACCAGGCGGTTGTACGGCAGCACCAGGTTGGGCAGCACCTGGACGCCGCCCGACAGCCAGGCCGGGTTGCTCACCTCGACGTTCTGCGCGCCGAAGATCAGGCGCACGGCCTGGATCAGGATCAGGCTGATGCCCCAGGTGGCCAACAGGGTTTCCAACGGGCGGCCATACAGGTGGCGGATCACCGTGCGCTCAAGGGCCATGCCGACCCCTGCGCTGACGGCGAATGCCACCGGCAGGGCGATCAGCGGGTAGAGCTCGATGGCGTCCGGGGCGTAGCGCTGCAGCAGCACCTGAACCATGTAGGTGCTGTAGGCGCCGAGCATCAGCATCTCGCCGTGGGCCATGTTGATCACCCCGAGCAGGCCGAAGGTGATCGCCAGGCCCAGCGCCGCCAGCAGCAGGATCGAGCCCAGCGACAGGCCGCTGAAGGCTTGGCCGAGCAGCTCGCCTACCAGCAGCTTGCGCTGTACCTGGGCCAGGCTGGTTTCGGCGGCGGTGCGCACGGTGGCGTCGGTTTCCGCGTCGGGTTGTAACAGCGCTTCAAGGCGGGTGCGGGCCAGCGGATCACCGGTTTCGCCGAGCAGGCGCACGGCGGCCAGACGCACTGCCGGGTCGCTGGCGCCCAGTTGCAGGTTGGCCAGGGCCAGGCCGAGGGCCGCGTGCACGGCGGCGTCGGGTTCGGCGGCGAAGCGCCGGTCGAGGAAGGCCATTTGCGCGGGTTGCGCGCTTTTTTGCAGTTGCTGGGCGGCGGCTAGGCGCACGTTGGTCTGGTCGCTGAGTAACTGATGGCTGGCCAGGGCGTTGTCGATCAGGCCGCGCAGGCGGTTGTTCAGGCGCAGTTTGCGGGTGTCGTTTTCGGCGATGCGGCCCTGGCGCAGGTTGTCCAGTAGCGGCAGGCGTGCGGCGTCGGGTTGCGCGGCCCAGGTTTCGAGCAGGCGCGCCTGTTCGGCGGGCTTGGCGCTGAGGAAGAATTCGCCTTCGCTGGCTTGGGTGGCCAGGGGCAGTAGCAGTAGAAAGGTGAGCAGGAATCTGAACATGCGGGCAGTCCTGAAAAATCGGCGGTGGATTCATCGCCGGCAAGCCGGCTCCCACAGGTCCAACAAAGAATTCGGAAGCTGTGCTGTACCTGTGGGAGCTGGCTTGCCAGCGATAGGGCTGCGCAGCAGCCCCAGTGCACTCAGTTACCCTTCACCGCATAATCCGGCCGCTTGTCATTCCCCGGAATGAACGGGCTCCAAGGCTGCGCCCGCAGCGGCTGTTCGGTTTCCCACACCACACTGAACTGCCCGTCATCCTGGATCTCGCCGATCATCACCGGCTTGTGCAGGTGGTGGTTGGTCTTGTCCATGGTCAGGGTGAAGCCCGACGGTGCCTTGAAACTCTGCCCGGCCAGTGCTTCACGCACCTTGTCGACGTCGGTGGACTTGGCTTTCTCGGCGGCCTGCGCCCACATGTGGATGCCCACGTAGGTGGCTTCCATCGGGTCGTTGGTCACCGCCTTGTCAGCGCCTGGCAGGCCCTTGGCCTTGGCGTAGGCCTTCCAGTCGGCGACGAACTTCTGGTTCACCGGGTTATCCACCGACTCGAAGTAGTTCCACGCGGCCAGGTGCCCCACCAACGGTTTGGTGTCGATGCCGCGCAGCTCTTCTTCGCCCACCGAGAACGCCACCACCGGTACGTCGGTGGCCTTCAGGCCCTGGTTGGCCAGTTCCTTGTAGAACGGCACGTTCGAGTCGCCGTTGACCGTGGAGATGACCGCCGTCTTGCCGCCGGCGGAGAACTTCTTGATGTTGGCAACGATGGTCTGGTAATCGGCGTGGCCGAACGGCGTGTACACCTCTTCGATGTCCTTGTCGGCCACGCCTTTGCTGTGCAGGAAAGCGCGCAGGATCTTGTTGGTGGTGCGCGGGTAGACGTAGTCGGTGCCCAGCAGGAAGAAGCGCTTGGCGCTGCCGCCGTCTTCGCTCATCAGGTATTCCACCGCCGGGATCGCCTGCTGGTTGGGCGCGGCACCGGTGTAGAACACGTTCGGCGACATCTCTTCGCCCTCGTACTGCACCGGGTAGAACAGCAGGCCGTTGAGCTCTTCGAACACTGGCAGCACCGACTTGCGCGACACCGAGGTCCAGCAGCCGAACACCACCGCGACCTTGTCCTGGGTCAGCAGCTGGCGGCTCTTTTCAGCGAACAGCGGCCAGTTGGACGCCGGGTCGACCACCACCGGTTCGAGCATCTTGCCGTTCACGCCACCCTTGGCGTTGATCTCGTCGATGGTCATCAGCGCCATGTCCTTGAGCGAAGTCTCGGAAATGGCCATGGTCCCGGACAGCGAATGCAGGATGCCGACCTTGATGGTCTCGGCGGCCTGGATGCTCCAGCTCAGGCCCATCGCGGCGACCGATGCGCTGAGGGTGAAGGCCTTGATCAGACTGCGTCGCTTCATGTGCTCACTCCGATGTGATGGTGGGTGTTGGCCAGATCGGAGATTGCAAGGGCTGTGCCGAGCGATGGAAGGTGCGTGATAGAGCGGTTGTGCGACGAATCGGGGCGCAGGGTGGGGCCAGGATGGTGCTTGCTGCACAGGCCTGCACAGGATTGGGGCCGGGGGCGATGAACACTTTTGACACATAAGCGGTACTTGAGTACCGTGCCGCACCGCAGTAGTTTCTGCGGTTCGGGATTGGCGTCCCGGATACAGAGAGCGGGCACTTTCAAAAGTGTCCTGCATGGCTGCACCCGTTATGGGCGGAGCCGTGTGTGGGAGCCTTCGGGCTCACCGGCTCTCTCTGTCCGGCACGCCAACCCGCACGGCTCCGTCCACCCATATTGGCGTGTGGGTGCGGAGCGTCATTACGGAGAGCCGCAAGGAGATGCACCATGCTCAAGAAGATCGTTCCAGATCCACCGTTCGCATTTATCGAGATCGCCACCTTTCATCGAGAGGTGCAGCCATGAACCAGGAATCGCTGGTCAACCTCACCCCGCGCAAATCACGTCCGGTCACCGCCAGTTCCCACTTTGGCACCTGCAATCACGCCCATGCTCCGATGCTCTCGGTACAGGCCGGGGTCGATAGCGAGGATGCGCTGGTGTGTGCCGTGGCGGCGTTGAAGGCGGCCTATGAGACCAATGCCGCGGCATTGGAGAAGGCCGCAGATCCGTTGCGCAGTTTGCTGACGGCAACGGAGAATTCGCTGGAGAAGGGGTTGGCGTTGGCTGAGGCTGTGCTTGAAG
Organism: Pseudomonas sp. WC1; assembly: GCF_050586565.1. NCBI lineage: Bacteria > Pseudomonadati > Pseudomonadota > Gammaproteobacteria > Pseudomonadales > Pseudomonadaceae > Pseudomonas > Pseudomonas sp. WC1. Next base: position 1,735 of record NZ_JBOBDQ010000103.1, on the reverse strand, counting down.
GGTTGGAGCACGGCTGACAATCGCCGGGGCCGCTGTGCGGCCCAATCGCCGGCAAGCCGGCTCTCACAGGTACTGCGCAATCCTGACCCTGTGGGAGCTGGCTTGCCAGCGAAAGGGCTGCGCAGCAGCCCCCTGCGATCAGCGGCTCGACGCGCCTCTCACCGCATTGCGCGGCTGACGCCTGCTGCGCACAAACTGATAGGTCACCGCCAGGATCACAAACCAGATCGGCGTCACCACCAGCGCCGAGCGCGTATCGGCCTCCAGGCTCAGCAGCACCAGGATGCCGGCGAAGAACACCAGGCACACGTAGCACATGAAGCGCCCGCCGGGCATCTTGTAGGTGGATTGCTCATGCAGCGCCGCGCGCTGTTTGCGGTAGCTCAGGTACGACAGCAGGATCAGCGTCCAGACGAACATGAACAGCACCGCCGACACCGTCGTCACCAGGGTGAAGGCTTCGATCACATTGGGTACCAGGTAGATCAGCACCGCGCCCAGCAGCAGGCAGGTGCAGGAGAAGTACAGGCCGTTGGCCGGCACCGCGCGGCGCGAGAGTTTCTCGAACGCCTTGGGCGCATCGCCCTCCTGGGCCAGGCCGAACAGCATGCGGCTGGTGGAGAACACGCCGCTGTTGGCCGACGAGGCCGCCGAGGTCAGTACCACGAAGTTGATGATGCTCGCCGCCGCTGGCAGGCCGGCCAGCACGAACAGCTCGACGAACGGGCTCTTGCCCGGCACCACGTCGCGCCATGGGGTCACGGCCATGATGGCGATCAGCGCCAGCACGTAGAACACGATGATACGGATCGGGATCGAGTTGATCGCCCGCGGCAGGGTGCGCTCGGGGTTCTTCGCTTCGGCGGCGGTGGTGCCCACCAGTTCGATGCCGACGAAGGCGAACACGGCGATCTGGAAGCCGGCGAAGAAGCCCAGCAGGCCGTTGGGGAACATGCCGCCGTCATTCCACAGGTTGGTCAGGGTGGCGGTGTGCCCGCTCGGCGACTGGAAGCCGGTGATGACCATGTACAGGCCGGTGGCGACCAGGCCCATGATGGCGATGATCTTGATCAGGGCGAACCAGAATTCCATTTCGCCGAACATCTTCACCGTCACCAGGTTCAGCGACAGCAGCAGGGCCACGCAGCTCAGCGCCGGTATCCACTGCGGCAGGTCGGGGAACCAGAATTGCGTGTAGGCAGCAATGGCGACCACGTCGGCGATGCCGGTGACCACCCAGCAGAACCAGTAGGTCCAGCCGGTGAAGTAGCCGGCCCAGGGGCCGAGCAGGTCGGCGGAGAAATCGATGAACGACTTGTAGTTGAGGTTCGACAGCAGCAGCTCGCCCATGGCGCGCATGACGAAAAACAGCATGAAGCCGATGATCATGTAGACGAAGATGATCGACGGGCCGGCCAGGCTGATGGTTTTGCCCGATCCCATGAACAGGCCGGTGCCGATGGCGCCGCCAATGGCGATGAGCTGGATGTGGCGGTTGGTCAGGTTGCGTTGCAGGTGCTGCTCTTCGGAGGGTGTCTGGGAGGTCCGGGTCATAGGCTGCATTCCATTGAGGGTCAGTCTTTTTGTGAGCGAAAGCCGAGTAGGCTATCACGTCGCGTTCCAATCGCGGGTGTGGCAGATCGGCACGATCTTGGCGGTACGGCGTGATGCTCGACATGACTGGAATCAATGGTTGTTGGTGCTGGCCTCATCGCGGGGCAAGTCGCATCGGCGC
>NZ_JBOBDQ010000102.1:0-9437 GCF_050586565.1 Pseudomonas sp. WC1 | reverse complement strand
GGCGATGCCTACCAGCACATCCGGCCCCACGCCCTGCGCGCGCAGCTTGTGTGCCAGGCGGTTGGCGCGGCGGTTGAGCTGGTCGTAGCTCAGCGTCTGCCCAGCGAAGGTCACGGCGATCGCTTCAGGCGTACGCACCGCCTGCTGCTCAATCAACGCATGGGCGCAGGCCGAGCTCGGATAGCTGTCGATCACTTGTAGCGGCGCTGTGCTCAGCACCAGCTCACCCAAAGCCCGTTGCGACGAGTCCGCCAACCCTTCTAACAATTCGACGAAGTGTACTGCAATCTGCCCGACAGCCGATTCGGCGTAGCTGGCGCGGTCGAACTTGAAGCTGGCCGACAGTTTTTCGCCCACCTGAGCCACCAGCGTCAGCGGATAGTTGGTCTGCTCCTGGCTGGCTACCTCGCCGAACACCAATCCCTGGGGAGCGCCTTGCTGCAGCGCCTCCGACACCGGGTAGTTCTCGAACACCAGGATATTGTCGAACAGCGCCTCGCCGCTCCAGCCGGCCCAGCGCTGGATTTCGTAGAGCGGCGTGTGCTCGTGCTCGCGCAGGGCCAGGTTCAACCCTTGCACGTGCTGTACCCAGTCGCCCACGGCCTGCTCCGGGCGCGGGCTGGCGACCACCGGCAAGGTGTTGATGAACAGCCCCAACTGCTCCTCGACGCCCGCGAGCTCCGCCGGGCGGCCGGCCACGGTGGCGCCGAAGGTCACGCAGGCCTGCCCGGTGTAGCGCTGCAACAGCAACAACCACGCAGCCTGGACCAGGGTGTTGAGGGTGATCCGCTGGTCCCGGGCAAACTCGCCCAGGCGCTGGGTACGCTGTGCATCCAGGCTGATCTGATGCTCGGCCTGCCCGTGGCCCTGGGCTTCGGACCTGAAGGCCTGGGCCAGCCGCGTGGGCTCGTCCAGTTCCGCCGTGCGCTCGCGCCAGAAGCGCTCGCTGGCGGCCTGGTCCTGGCGTTGCAGCCACTGGATATAGTCGCGGTAACGGCTGTTCTTGCCTGCCGGGGTGAAACCGGCGTAACGCTGCAGCACCTCACCGAACAGGCGCGAGCTGCTCCAGCCATCGAGCAGGATATGGTGGTTGGTCAGCACCAGCTGGTACTGCTGTTCGGCGCTGCGGATCACCGCCAGGCGCAGCAGCGGACCGCTGGCCAGGTCGAAACCGGCACGCAGGTCGGCCTCGGCCCATTCCTGCAACGCCCTCGGCAGATCGGCCTGGTCACGCCAGTCGAGCTCGACCAGCGGCAGCCGCACCTGGCGCTGCACCACTTGCAGGGACTGGTCGTAGCCACTGAAGAAACTGCTGCGCAGCACTTCGTGGTTGTCCACGGTAGCCTGCAAGGCCGCGATGAAGCGCGGTACGTCCAGACCTTGCACTTCGACGCGAGTCTGGTTGATGTAGTTGCCCGTCTCCTGCTGGTACAGGCTGTGGAACAACATGCCCTGCTGCATCGGCGACAGCGGGTAAATGTCTTCGATGTTGCCCGCCGCCACCGGCAGCGCCGCCAGCTGGCGCTGGTCGAGGCTGGCCAGCGGGAAGTCCGAAGGCGTCACCCCCGCCACCCCTGGGGTGGTGCAGTGCCCGATCAACAGGCGCAGTTCCTCGGCGTACTCGTCGGCAAGGCGCTGGATCTGTCCACGTTCGAACACGGCGCTGCTGAAGCTCCAGTCCAGCGCCAGTTCACCGGCGTAGACCTGGCCATCGATGCTGAGCAGGCTGCCCAGCGGCGCCTCCGGGCTTTGCCCCTGCCCCGCACCTTCCGGCGCAGGGGTGAACAACCCTTGCTCGCTGTCGAAGCTGCCGTCGAACTGCCCCAGGTAGTTGAACACGATGCTGCCCTGGGCCAGGGCGCCGAGGGTTTCGCGGGCCTGCGCGTCACCCAGGTAACGCAGTACACCGTAGCCAATGCCCTTGGCCGGCACGGCGCGCAGTTGCTCCTTGACCGCCATGAGCGACGCGCCCAGGTCATCGGCGGGGGTCAGCTTCACCGGGTACAGGCTGCTGAACCAGCCGACCGTGCGGGTGATGTCGAGGTCGTCGAACAGGTCTTCGCGACCGTGACCTTCCAGGCGGATCAGCGCATGCGCCTCACCGGTCCAGCGGCGGATAACCCGTGCCAGCGCCGTCAGCAGCAAATCATTGACCTGGGTGCGGTAGGCAGCCGGCGCCTCCTGCAACAGTTGCCGGGTCAGTTCGGCGTTCAAGTGGGTGCGCACCGATATTTCATGCTTGCGCTGCTGGCCACCCTGCAGGTTCGCCCCAGGCAGGACGTCGCTGACACCCTGCAACTGCGCCTGCCAGTAGGCCAGCTCGGCCACCAGCGCGGGGCTGCGGGCATGCTCGCGCAGATGCTCGGCCCAGGCCTTGAGCGAGCTGCTCTTGGCCGGCAGCACCGGCGCCTTGCCGGCCAGCAGTGCCTGGCAGGCCAGCTGCAGGTCTTCGAGCAGGACACGCCAGGACACGCCATCGACCACCAGATGGTGGATCACCAGCAGCAGGCGCTGTTGCCCCTCGGGCAGGTCAATCAGTACCACGCGCAGCAGCGGGCCATTCTTCAGGTCCAGGCTGCGCTGGGCCTCATCGGCCAGCTCCGGCAGGCGTGCGGCATCGTCCAGCTGATGTACCCACAGCAACTGCTGCGCGTCGACCGGCGAGAACTGGCCTTGCCACTGCCCCTGATCCTCGCTGAAACCCAGGCGCAGGGCGTCGTGCTGTTTCAGCAGCAGTTTGAGCGCAGGTTGCAGCAAGGCTGCCGTCAACGGCTGGCGCGGGGTCAGCAGCACCGCCTGGTTCCAGTGGTGGCGCTGGGGAATCACGGTGTCGAAGAAACGCGCCTGGATCGGCGACAGCAGCAGGCTGCCGCTGACCTGCTCGACCACCTCGGCCGCCGCTTTCTTCTCGATCAGCTTGGCCACCGCCGCCAACTGGCCGATGGTCTGCTTCTCGAACAGCTGCTTGGGGCTGAGCTTGATGCCCTGGCGCTTGGCGCGGGCAATGATCTGCAGGCTGAGGATCGAGTCGCCACCCAGTTCGAAGAAGTTGTCGGTGCTGCCCACTTGCTCACGCTTGAGCACCTCGCACCAGATCGCGGCGAGTTTCTCTTCGATTTCCCCCACCGGCGCGACAAAGCGCTGCTTGGCCACCACCCCCGGTCTGGGCAGGGCACGCTTGTCCAGCTTGCCGTTGGCGGTCAGCGGCAGGCGCTCGAGCAGCAGCACCTGCGCCGGCACCAGATACTCCGGCAGGCGCGCCAGCAAAGCCTGGCGCAGGGCCTCGGCCTGCAGCTCGACACCCGCCGCCGGCACGGCCCAGGCCACCAGTTGCAGGCGCGTGGGGTCGCTGTCGAGGGGTAGCGCCAGCACCACGGCTTCGGCCACGCCGGGCAGGCCTTGCAGCACCTGGCCGACCTCGCCCGGCTCGACCCGGTAACCGCGGATCTTCACCTGGTCGTCGCCACGGCCCAGGTATTCCAGCACGCCCTGGTCCAGGCGCGCGCGGTCACCGGCACGGTACAGCCGCTCGCCGTTGTTACCGAACGGATCGGGGACAAAGCGCTCGGCGGTAAGGCCCGGCTGGCCGACATAACCCTGGGCCAGGCCCTGGCCGCCCAGGTACAGCTCGCCGGCCACGCGCTCGGGCAGCGGATTGAGGTAGGCGTCCAGCACCCGCGCCTGGCCGTTGTCCAGCGGCCGGCCCACCGGCACGCTGCGCCAGCCAGGCAGGCGCGCGCCGACTTCGTGGGTAAGGATGCCCACGGTGGTCTCGGTCGGGCCGTAGTGGTTGATGATCCGGCAGCCGGGCTTCAGGCGGCGGATCTGCTCGATCAAGGCCCAGGAACTGGCCTCGCCACCGAGGATCAGCAATTGCTCGGGCAACACCCGCTCCGGCTGCGCGGCCTGCAACAGGCCTTGCAGGTGGCTGGGCACGATCTTCAGCACATCGACGCGGTGCTCGGCCATGTAGCTGGCGAAGGCATCCGGATCGAAGCCCTGGTCGTGGCCCAGCAGGTGCAGTAGCCGGCCCGAGGCCAGCGCGCCGAACAGCACGGTATGGCCAAGGTCGGCGGCCACGGTGGATACCATCGCCAGGCTGGCACCGGGCTGCACGTCCAGGCGTTGCAACACGCCCTGCAGATAGTTGGCCAGCGCCCCGTGGCTGACCACCACGCCCTTGGGTTGCCCGGTGGAACCCGAGGTGTAGATGATGTAGGCCGCCTGCTGCGGCAAGATACGCACCGCCGGTGGCTGGTCGTCGCAGTCGCCATACAGTAAAGCGTCATAGGCCACGGCGCGGCACACGCCCAGCCCCGCCGCCTGGACGTCGCCCTGGGCATGCACCAAAAGCTGCGCGGCGCTGGCCTGCAGCAACTGCTGCAGGCGCTCGGCCGGCTGGCGGCTGTCCAGGGGCAGGTACACCGCGCCCAGCTTGAGCACCGCCAGCAGGCTGGTCACCCACTCGATGGAGCGCTCCTGGCACAGCGCCACGGTCATGCCCGGGGCGATACCCTGCGCCTTGAGGTAATGAGCGAAACGGTTGGCCTGCTGCTCCAGCTCGGCATAGGTGACCGTACGATCCCCCGCGCGCAATGCCGGCTGCCCGGCACCGGCTTGCAGGCCCTGACGCCACAGGGCGAGGAAGTCCTGCTGCGGCCAGCCTTGGGCAGCGGTTTCGACCTGCTCAGCCTGGGCGTCCGGGTGATCGAGCAACACCGCGTCGGGGTGCTCGACAAGCGTACGCAACACGGCCTGGAACGAAGCGGCCATGCGCTCGATGGTCGCGGCTTCGAACAGGTCGGTGCTGTAGGTGAAGTAGCCTTGCAGGCCGTCGGGGGTCTCGGTGAAGTCGTAGGCCAGGTCGAAGCGCGCATCGCTGCCCTCGACCGAAAAACCGCTGACACTCAGCTCACCCAGCGTCTGCCGGGCCTGGGCGCCGGCCTCGGTGTCGGCCATGTTCTGGTTGATCTTCACCTGGAACAGCGGGTTATGGCCCAGGTTGCGCTCCGGCGCCAGGGCGTCGACCAGGTGTTCGAACGGCAGTTCCTGGTGCGACTGTGCGCCACTGACCACCTGTTTCACCTGCTCCAGCAGCGCCGCGCCGCTCTGGCGCTCGTCCACCTGCACCCGCAGCACCTGGGTGTTGATGAAGAAGCCGATCAGGCCTTCGACTTCCTTGCGGTTGCGCCCGGCATTGGGCGCGCCGATGCGGATGTCGGCCTGGCCGCTGTAGCGCGACAGGGTCACGGCCAGCGCCGCCAGGGTCAGCATGAACACGGTCTGGCCCTGGCTGCGCGCCTGGGCCTTGAGCTGCGCCGACAGCGCCGCCGGCACATCGCTGCGCAGGGTCGCGCCACGGTAGCTGGGGTGCGCCGGACGCTCGTGGTCCAGTGGCAGGTCCAGCACCGGGTGTTCATCGCCCAGCTGCTGCTTCCAGTACTGCAACTGGCGCTCGCCCTCGCCGGCCTCAAGCCACGCGCGTTGCCAGATCGCATAGTCGGCGTATTGCACCTCCAGGGGCGGCAGATTGGCGTCACGCCCTTGCGACAGCGCTTCGTACAGGTGCACGAACTCCTGCACCATCAGCTCGCCCGACCAGCCGTCGGAGACGATATGGTGCATGCACACCGTCAGCACGTGCTCGGTCGGTGCCAGGCGCAACAGGCGGACCCGCAGCAACGGGCCTTCGAGCAGGTCGAAGGGTTCATCCAGTGCCTCACGCACCGCAGTACGCAGGCACTGCTCGATATCCTCGCCCGGCCCGGCCTGCACCTCGCGCACCTCCAGGCCAACGCCCGGTTGTTCGAGGACCTGCTGGTGGAACTCGCCCTGCTCGGAGACGAACCGCGTGCGCAGGCTCTCATGGCGCCGCACCAGCGCCTCCAGGGCCTGGGCCAAGGCCTGCTGGTTCAGCGAACCGCTCAGGCGCACCGCCATCGGCACGTTGTAGAAGCTGCTGTGCGGCTCCAGCTGCCAGAGGAACAGCATGCGCTGCTGGGCATAGGACAGCGGGACGCGCGGGCTGTCGTGACGGGTCACGGCGATGGGCAGCAAGCGGAAGCTCTGCCCGGTCTCGCGCATCTTGTCGAGGATCTGCCGACGCTGCTCCAGGGCCAGGCCGACAAAGCGCTTGGCGATACGTTCTGCTGTGCTCTTGTCCATCTCAGACGCCCGCCATTTCATTCATCATTCTTTCGATATCGGACAAGCCGTCCTCGCTCAACGACAAGCCGGTGCTGGCACAGGCCTGGGCAAAATCATTCAATTGCGGTTTCTCGAATAGCAGGCGCAGGGGGATGTCGATGCCCAGGCCCGAGTTGATCTTGGAAATCAGCTGGGCCGCCAGCAGCGAGTGCCCGCCCAGCTCGAAGAAGTCATCGCCCAGGCCCACCCGCTCGACCTGCAGCACTTCGGCCCACAGCGCCGCCAGCTGTTGTTCCAGCTCACTGACCGGGGCCACGTAGGCCGGCTGCGACTGGCGGGTATCGGGGGCCGGCAGTGCCTTGCGATCGAGCTTGCCGTTGGGCAGCAGCGGCATGCGCTCGAGCAACACCAGGTACATCGGCACCATGTAGTCCGGCAGGCTGGCGCCCAGGTGCGCCTTCAGCTCGGCGCGCAGGCCGTCCTCGGCCTCGGGCATGGCGTTGGGCACCAGGTAGGCGGCCAGTTGCTTGCCGCCCGGGCCATCGATATCGACCACCAGCACCTCGCGCACCGCCGGGTGCTCGCGCAGGCGCGCCTCGATCTCGCCCAGCTCGATGCGGAAGCCGCGGATCTTCACCTGGTGGTCGATGCGCCCGGCGTACTCCACCACGCCGTGCTCACGATAACGGGCCAGATCGCCGGTGCGGTACAAGCGCCCGCCCGGCGTTGTCGCGAACGGGTCGGGGATGAAGCGTTCGGCGGTCAGCCCCGGACGATTGTGATAGCCGCGGGCGAGCAGCTCGCCACCGACCAGCAGCTCGCCGATGGCGCCCGGCAGGGCCAGGTCGGCATCGGCGTCCACCAGGTGGATCGAGCGCCCGCCCAGGGCCTTGCCGATCGGGATCTGCACCGGCAGGGGTTGCGCGCCGGTGACATAGGCGCTGCAGTCGTGGCTCATGACGCTGACGGTGGCCTCGGTCGGCCCGTAGGTGTTGAGCAGGCGCACATGGCCGAGCCCGGCCTGTTGCCAGGCCAGCACGCCATCGGCGGCCATGGCCTCGCCTCCCATGTGGATGCGCCGCAGCGAACCATAGTCGCGCGGGCCCTTGGCCGCGAAGTCCTTGGCCAGCAGGTACCAGTAGGCGGTCGGCAGGTCGGCGAAGGTGATGCCCTGGGTCACCACTTCACGGTAGAAGGTCTCGCTGTCCCACAGCGTCGGGCCGCGCAGCACCACGCTGGCGCCGCAGATCAGCGCCGGGTACAGCTGCTCGACGAAGGCGTCGAAGTTGAAGGTGGAAAACTGCAGCACCCGGTCGGCCGCCGACAGGCCGCAGAAACCCTGGGCGACATGGGCATGTCGGCTCAGCGCCGCGGCGCTGATGCCGACGCCCTTGGGACGCCCGGTGGAACCGGAGGTGTACATGATGTACGCCAGGTTGTCGGGGTCGCCCAGCGCCGGCAGCGCATGGCTCGGCCAGGCATCGAGCGGCTCGCTGTCCAGACACAGGCTGCGTACCTGCGGTGCCACGGCCAGGTCTTGCCGCTGGGCGCTGTGGCAGAGCAACAGGGCGATGCCGCTGTCCTCCATCATGTAGGCCAGGCGCTCGTGCGGGTAGTCGGGGTCCAGCGGCACGTAGGCGCCGCCGGCCTTGAGCACGCCCAGCAGGCCGACCACCATGTCCAGGCTGCGCGGCAGGGCGATGCCCACGCGCACGTCCGGGCCGATGCCCGCCTCGCGCAGGCGATGGGCCAGCTGGTTGGCGCGCAGGTCCAAGGCCTGGTAGGTGAGCTGCTGCCCTTCGCAGATCAGCGCCGTGGCGTGCGGGGTACGCGCGGCCTGGTCGGCGAACAGTTGCTGCACCGTGCGCGAGTCGGGGTAGACCACCTCGTGTCGGCTCCACTGCCCGAGGATGACCTGACGCTGTGCCTGATCGAGCAGCGGCAGCTCGACGATCCGCTGGGCAGGCTGGGTGCTGACTGCCTGCAACAGGTTGAGCCAGTGCGCGGCCATGCGCTCGATGGTGGCGTGCTCGAACAGGTCGCTGACGTAGGTCAGGGTCGCACCGAGGCCGTGTTCGCTTTCGAAAGTATCCAGGGCCAGGTCGAGGTGCGCCGTTGGGTTGCCCCAGCTCAGGCCTTCGATGCTCAGCCCAGGCAGTTCGCGCCCCTGGTCCGGGCGCTGGGCCTGGTGGTTGAACATCACCTGGAACAGCGGATTGTGGCTCAGGCTGCGCTCCGGCTGCAGCGCTTCGACCAGTTGCTCGAAGGGCAGGTCCTGGTGCGCCTGGGCCTGCAAGGCGGCGTGCTTGACCTGTTGCAGCAACGCGCTGAAGGTCGTGTGGAGCTCGAACTGCGCCTTGAGCACCTGGGTGTTGACGAAGAAGCCGATCAAGCCCTCGGTCTCGGTCCGGGTGCGGTTGGCGATCGGCACGCCGACACGGATGTCGGCCTGCCCGGTCTGGCGGTGCAGCAAGCTCTGGAACGAAGCCAGCAGCAGCATGAACAGCGTCACCCCTTGCTGGCGCGCTTGTGCCTTCAAAGCCTGAACCAGCGGCGCCGGCACCTCGATGGCGAGGCTGCGACCGGCGTGGCTTTGCACAGTGGGCCGTGGATGATCGGTGGGCAGTTGCAGCACATAGTGCTCGCCGCCCAGCTGTGCCATCCAGTAGTCGAGCTGGCGGGCCTGCTCGCCGGCTTCCATCCACTGGCGCTGCCAGACGGCATAGTCGGCGTACTGCACCGGCAAGGCCGGCTGTTCGGGTTGCCGGCCCTGGCTCAAGGCCAGGTAGGCGTCGACCACTTCATCGACCATGATCGGCATCGACCAGCCATCGGCGACGATGTGATGCAGGGTCAGCACCAGCACGTGATCGTCCTCGGCCAGGCGCAGCAGGCGCACCCGCAGCAGCGGCCCCTGGGTCAGGTCGAACGGGCGCTGGATCTCACGAGCCACGCGCTCGCGGACCGCCTCGGTCGAGGTGTCCTGCAGCGATTCCATGACCAGGGTGAACGTCGCGGGCGCGTGGATACGCTGCTGCGCCTCGCCACCTTGCTGGTCGAAGGTGGTGCGCAGGCTCTCATGGCGAGCGATCAGGCTCTCGAAGGCCTGACGCAACGCTTCGGGGTTCAGACGCCCCTTCAGTTGCAAGGCTGCAGGGATGTGGTAGGCGGCGCTATCTGGCTCCAGTTGCCAGAGGAACCACTGGCGCTGCTGGGCGTACGACAGCACCAGCGGCTGGTTGCGGTCCGCCACGGTAATGGCAGGCGCCTGGCTGGCCGCACCTTGGCCG
>NZ_JBOBDQ010000101.1:0-10030 GCF_050586565.1 Pseudomonas sp. WC1 | reverse complement strand
AAAAGCAAGGCAATACCCTGTGGGAGCCGGCTTGCCGGCGATGAGGCCGGTACAGGCAACCCACCCCTAGAGCGCAATCAACTCCGGCCGCAACCCCTCCACCCTATGCACCACCGGCCGCAGATAGCCGCCATCCCCGGTAATCTGGTGCAGCACCTTCTCGCGCAAGCCATGCAGTGCCACCCCGGTGCGTTGGCGCGGATGCGACAGCCCAACTTCCACCACCGCCTTGATCCGCCCCGGCCGCGGTTCCAGCACCACCACCCGGTCGGCCAGGTAGGTTGCCTCTTCGGCATCGTGGGTCACCAGCAGAACGGTCACCCCAGAACGCTCACGTATTGCCAGTAACTCGTCCTGCAACTGCTGGCGGGTCAGTGCATCCAGGGCGCCGAACGGTTCGTCGAGCAGCAGGATGCGCGGGCTGGCCACCAGCCCCCGGGCGATCGCCACGCGTTGGGCCATGCCACCGGAGAGCTGGTGCGGGTAGGCCGATTCGAAACCGATCAGCCCCACCAGGTGCACGAATTCATGCACCCGACGGGCGCGCTCGCCCTGGGTGAGCTTGTCGTTGACCAGGCCCAGGCCGATGTTCTGCGCCACCGTCAGCCAGGGAAACAGGCGGTGCTCCTGGAACACGATGCCGCGTTCACCGCCGATGCCGTTGACCGGCTGGCCATCGACGCGGATCTGGCCGCTGTAGTCGTTGTCCAGGCCCACCAGCAGGCGCAGCAGGGTGGACTTGCCGCAGCCCGACGAGCCGACGATGGCGATGAATTCGCCCTGTTCGATAGACAGGTCGAAGTCGCGAATGGCTTCGAACGACTGACCGTCGACGCTGAAGGTCTTGCCGACTTTCTCGAAGCTGACCAGCGGCGGTGTGGCATCAGCTTGGTTGGCCGCGTGCAGGGCCGGGGTGATGAAAGCGTTCATGCGGATCTCCAGCGCGTGGCGCGTGATTCAAGGCGTTGGCCGAGATGGCCGAGCAGGGCGCCGACCAGGCCGATCAGGACCATGGCAGCCATCACCTGGTCCATGCGGAACAATTGCTGGGCGCCGATCATCAGGCTGGCGATGCCGCCGTCCGAGGGCATGAAGTACTCGGCGCCGATAGTGCCGAGCCAGGCATAGATCAGCGACAGGCGCAGCCCGGCGAAGATCGCCGGGGCGGCGCCAGGCAACACCAGCAGACGCAGCCGGTGCGACAGGTCCAGGCGCAGGGCCTGCGCCGCCTCGCCCAGCTGTGGCGGGAGGCTGGCGATGCCGCGTTGGGTGGCGATCAGCATCGGGAAGAACGCCGCCAGTGCGACGAACACCAGCTTGGCGCCTTCACCCAGGCCGAACCAGGCGGTCAGCAGCGGCACCCAGGCGAACAGCGCCACCTGGCGCAACGCCGACAGGCTCGGGCCGAGCAAGCGCTCGGCGTTGGCTGACAGGCCCAGCAGCAAGCCCAGGGCGAACCCCGCGCCACCGCCGATCAACAGACCGACCAGGGTGCGTTGCAGGCTCAGGCGCAGGGCCTCGGGTAACGAACCGTCGAGCAGGCCTGCGTACAGGCTGCGCAGCACATCCAGCGGTGAAGAGAGGATGTTGGCATCGACCCAGCCAAGGCTGTTGGCGGCCTGCCACAGCAGCAACAGCCCCGCAGGCAGCAGCAGGCTTTGCCAGCCCCGTGGCACCTGGCCGCGCAACTGCTCGCCAGTGGCCGGTTGCGGCCAGTGCAACAGGCTGCGTTCCAGGTGCGAGAAGCCGCGATCCATCAGTGCGCCGACCAGGCCGATCAGCAGGATGCAGAGGAACACTAGGTCGAGCATGAACAACTGTCGCCCCCAGACCATCAGGTAGCCGATGCCTTCGCTGGAGGCCAGCAGTTCCACAGCCAGCAGCGAGGTCCAGCCAGTGGCCAAGGCCAGTCGCACACCGGCGAGAAACGCCGGCAGCGCGGCGGGCAGCAACAGGCGCAGGAACAGCAGGTGAGAGGGCAGGCGCAGGACGGCGGCGGCCTCGCGCAGCTTGGGCTGGGCGTCGCGCACGCCGACCAGGGTGTGCAGCGTGACCGGCACCACCACCGCCTTGACCAGCACTACCAGTTTGAGCAGCTCGCCGATGCCGAAGAACAGCATGAACAGCGGGATCCAGGCCAGTGTGGGGATTTGCGCCAGGGCGACGAAGGTGGGCAGCACCAGAGTCTGCGCCCGTCGCGACCCGCCCAGCCAAGTGCCCAGCAGCAGGCCGCTGGCGACTCCTGCCAGCAGCCCCCATATCAGGCGCTGCAGACTTATCCACAGGTGGCCCCAGAGTTCGCCGGAGCCGAACTCCAGCGCACTCTGCCAGACCAGCGCGGGGGCGGGCAGGATCTGTTCGCTCATCCAGTGCTCCCGGCTGGCGACGACCCACAAGCCCGCCACCGCCAACGGCACGATCCACGGCAGATAGGAGCGGCCTTGCGTCGCGAAAGGGCCGCGCAGCGGCCCCCACAGGCGCCGCAGACTTGCGCTCAAGACTTCGCTCATCGGGGCATCTCCCAAACCGTTCCTTGTTTATTCATTTATGGAATTAAAAATTCACATAAATAGCATTCAAGAGATAAGAGCATGCGGTAGGTGCATGCGAAAGCCCCGTCCCGTTGCGTTTTCCTCATATTTTCCATGCGTTTCCTGCAAGCCCGTCGCAGGCCCGCATGGCGCCTGGGTTATGTCTTCTGGTTACTAAAAAATGAAGTTTTGATCTTTGTAGGTTCTAACCGGACCTGCCTAGCTTCTGGCCCATAGCGCCGGCCATCGCCGGTGGCAGCCTGCCAAGGAGCCTTGCCATGAAAACCAACTTCCGCCACCTGCTCAGCCCATTGCTCGCCGCCTTGTTGAGTGCCGTGCCCGTGGCAGCGCATGCCGCCCAGCCGGATGTGATCCGTATCGCCGTGCCCGACCTCAGCGCTGGCAGCAAGCCCAGCGCCGGCGGCGTGGTGGATGTGCTGCGCGATCAGCAACTGCTGGAGAAGGAGTTTGCCAAGGACGGTATCCGCATCGACTGGCGCTTCTTCAAGGGCGCAGGCCCCGTGGTCAACGAAGCCCTGGCCAACGGCCAGGCGGACTTCGCCTACCTGGGTGATCTGGCCGCGATCATCGGCAAGGCCAGCGGCCTCGACACCCGCGTGTTGTCGGCTGGGGTGCGCGGTGTGAAGAGCTACCTCGGCGTAGTCCCGGGCTCGGGCATCCAAAGCCTGCAGGATCTCAAGGGCAAGCGCGTGGCAGTGTTCCGCGGCACCGCCAACCAGCTGTCGTTCGCCAGTGCCCTGGCCAGCCAGGGGCTGTCCGAGCGTGAGCTGAAAGTCATCAACCTCGACTTCAACGCCGCCAATGCCGCCCTGGCCGCCAAGCAGATCGACGCCACCTGGGGCCTGTCCAACCTTCTGTCGCTGCGCGAGCGGGGCTTGGTCGAGTTGCCGGTCAACTCACGCAACCTGCAAGGGGCCGGCAGTACTCAAGCGGTGCTGCTCGGCACCGGCGCGTTCATTCGCCAGTACCCCGACCTGGTGCAGCGCCTGGTCAACGCCCAGGAACAGGCGGCGAAGTGGCTGCGCGACGAGCGCAATCGCGAAGCCTACGTGGACCTGGTGGCCAATACCGCCAACTGGCCAAAGTCGATCCTGCGCGACGACCTGGCCGAGGAAAACCTTGCCGAATACTTCGACCCACGCCTGGACGCTGGCTTCGTCGGCCTGTTGCAACAGGGCGTCGACCTGGCCACCAAGGAGCGCCTGATCCGCCGTGGCTTCCAGGTAACCGACTGGATCGAACCACGCTTCATCGACCACGCCCTGCAACAAGACCAGGCCACCCAGGCCACCCAGGCCGCCCGCTGACCCGACAACAACCCTGAGGAGCACGACTATGAGCAACGCCGCACTGGCCACCGCGCCGCAAACCCTCGAACTCGACATCCACCCCGTTGCCGGGCGCATCGGCGCCGAGATCCGCAACATCAAGCTGTCCGCCGACCTCGACCCGGCAACCGTCGATGCCATCCAGGCGGCGCTGGTGCAGTACAAGGTGATTTTCTTCCGAGGCCAGGAGCATCTGGATGACGTAGGGCAGGAAGCCTTCGCCCAACGGCTCGGCGACCCCATCGCCCACCCCACGGTGCCCGTGGTCGATGGCACCAGCTACCTGCTCCAGCTCGATGGCGCCGAGGGGCAGCGGGCCAACTCCTGGCACACCGACGTGACCTTCGTCGATGCCTATCCCAAGGCCTCGATCCTGCGCAGCGTGGTGGCGCCGGCCTCCGGTGGCGACACGGTGTGGGCCAACACCGCCGCGGCCTACCAGGAACTGCCCGAACCGCTGCGCGCCCTGGCCGACCAGCTGTGGGCGGTGCACAGCAACGAGTACGACTACGCCAGTGCGAAACCTGATGTCGATCCGGCCAAGCTGGAGCGCTATCGCAAGGTGTTCACTTCGACGGTGTACGAGACCGAGCACCCGGTGGTGCGCGTGCATCCGGTGAGTGGCGAGCGTGTGTTGCAACTGGGGCATTTCGTCAAACGTATCAAGGGTTATTCGCTGGCCGACTCGCAGCATCTGTTCGCGGTGCTGCAGGGGCATGTGACACGCCTGGAAAACACCGTGCGCTGGCGCTGGCAGGCCGGGGACGTGGCGATCTGGGACAACCGCGCGACCCAGCACTATGCGGTGGATGACTACGGTACGCAGCCGCGCATCGTGCGTCGGGTGACCCTGGCCGGCGAGGTGCCGGTGGGCGTGGATGGGCAACTGAGCCGGACCACGCGCAAGGGCTGAGACCGTTGGGGCCGCAAAGCGGCCCCTGTTCGCTACAACTCGACGTCACAGGCCACCAACTGCCTCACCAATCCCTGCGCCAGCGCCGACAAGCCATACCCCACCCGGCTCACCACCCCATAGCGGGTGTAGAACGCCTCTTCCTGTTCCGGTGCCAGGTCCGCCAGCTTGAGCGCCACCAACCCTTCGTAAGGTCGCAGGTTCGCGCTGCAGGCGATGCCGATGGTGTCCGAGTGCTGCACTACATTGAGCAGCGCATAGCCATGATCGCATTCCACGCTGGGCAGGAAGTCCTGCCGCCCACTGAGGTCGCTTAGGATCTTGCGGATGTTCGGCGGGCGGAAGGTGGTCGCCAGCGGATAGTCGAACAGGTCCTGCGCGCGCACTTCGCCACGCTCGGTCAGTGGATGCCCGGCGCGGCAGCAGAAGTGCCAGCGTTGGGGCGTGAGCTTGTGCACCTGGTAATCCGGGTCGGCTTCGAACTGGCGGGTGTCGGCGACGAAGAACTCGATCTCCTCGGCGATCAGCCGGCGGTTCAAGGCCTGCCAATTGTCCACCTGTAAGCAGGTGCGCGCCGCCGGGTACTCGGCGACGAAGCGCGCAACCGCCCGCGGCACCAGCCCGCCGGCGGGCGCCGGCCCCGAGCCAAAGCGCACCACGCCGGTGGTGGCGCCATTGAACTGGTTGATCTCGTTGACCAGGTTGTGCGCCCCATGCACCAGGCGCCGCGAATGCTCCAGCACCAGCAGGCCCTGGCGGGTCGGCGCCAGTTCCTTGCTGGCGCGGTCGACCAGGCGGCAGCCGACGTTGTGCTCCAGCGTCTGGATGCTGCGGCTGAAAGCCGATTGCGAAAGGTTCACCGCAGCCGCCGCGGCGACGAAGCTGCGGTGCTCGACAAGGGCGATGAAGTGGCGGAGCTGGCGCAGGTCGATATGCATTTTCTACATGGAAACTTTCGGTGGAATGCAATTGCTGGGAAGGGTTGGGAACCTTATAAAGGGAGTCTCTTATTCCACAAAATATGAATTACAAATATTTATATCTCTTAAAAGAATATAAGCCAGCCTGACCGCGATTCGGTTCCGCCAACGGAAATGCTCGCCTGGGCCCTTGCCTCAAGGAGCATCTGCATGTCCCGACTTTCCCGTTGGCCCGCGCGCGCCTCGTTGTTCGCCCTGCAACCCCTGGCGGCTGGAGTGCTGTTGGCCGCTTCCGGCAGCAGTTTCGCCGATGAGCCCAACGCCGCCCCAGCCGTGACGCAGGAAGCCCAGCTGGGCACCGTCACCGTCAATGCCCGGCGACGCGAAGAGACCGCGCAGAGCGTGCCCACTCCGATCAGCGTGCTGGGCAGCGAAACCCTCGAGACCCAGCGTATCTACCGCGTGCAGGATTTGCAGCAACTGGTGCCGAGCACCAACGTCGCCTATGTGCACGCCCGCCAATCGAGCATCTCCATCCGCGGCCTGGGCAACAACCCCGCCAGCGATGGCCTGGAAGGCAGCGTCGGGATCTACCTCGACAACGTCTACCTCGGCCGCCCGGGCATGGCGGTGTTCGACCTGCTCGATGTCGAGCAGCTGGAAGTGCTGCGTGGCCCGCAGGGGACGCTGTTCGGCAAGAACACCACAGCCGGTGTGCTCAACATCACCACGCGCAAGCCGACTTTCCACCAAGAGGGCAGCGTGCAGTCGTCGCTGGGCGAGGATGGCTACTGGCAGACCCAGGGCAGTTTCTCCGGTCCTTTGACCGACACCCTCGCCGGGCGCATCAGTGCTTACCACACCGAGGACGACGGCTATGTGAAGAACGTCTACAACGGACATGACCTCAACGGCGGCAAACGCCAGGGCTTTCGCACCCAGTTGCTGTTCAAGCCCAGCGAAACCTTCAACCTGCGCTGGATCGGCGAATACAACGAAGAGAACTCCGACAACGGTATCCTCAGCCTCTACAGCACCGGCCCGACCATCAATGGCGTGAACCGCTACGAGAGCCTGGCCGCCCAGGCCGGCGCAACCCTGGTGTCGGGCAAGGACCGCAAGGTCAACTTCGACGCCGACCAGATGGTCAAGGTGTTCCAGGGTGGAACCTCGGTGGAAGCCAACTGGACCTTGCCCAACGACTTCACCCTTACCTCGATCACCGCCTACCGCTGGTGGGACTTCACGCCGCGCAACGACGACGGCCTCAACGTGCCGGTGTTCCACAGCGCCGGGGTCTCGGTGCGCGACAAGCAGTACTCCCAGGAAATCCGCCTGGCTTCGCCCACCGGCGGCTTCTTCGACTATGTGCTCGGCGCCTATTACTTCAAGCAGGATCTGGACAACAAATCGTTCACCTACAACGGACCGCAAGCCGACATCTGGAACCTGACCCCGGCTGGCGCCCTTGCCAACGTCACCACAATCGGTAACGGCCATATCGATACCGACAGCTACGCGTTGTTCGCCCAGGGCACCTGGCACCTGACCGAGCGCCTGGATTTCACCGCTGGCGTGCGGGGTACCTACGAAGAGAAAAGCGCCTGGGTGACCCGCGACGCGCCGTCCGGCGGCGCGGCCGTGACCGGTGCGGCGGCCGCGGCGCGCCAGGGCAGGGTGGGCGCCTACGATTCAGGTGACCTCAACCAATACAGCTTCGCCCCTTCCGGGCTGCTCAGCCTGAGCTACCGCTTCAGCGACGCGGTGCTGGGCTATGCCAGCCTGTCCCACGGCGAGAAGTCCGGCGGTGTCAACCTCACCGTCGGCGCCGCGCCACGGCTGGGCACCGACTCGCTACTGGTGGGCACCGAACGCGCCAACAACGCGGAGCTGGGGATCAAGAGCACGCTGCTGGACAACCGCCTGCAACTCAACACCAACCTGTTCTGGACCGAAGTGCATGGCTACCAGGCCAACGTCTATGACGAGGCCAACCGCGTGCAGTACCTGGCCAACGCCGGCAGCGTGCGCTCGCGGGGCCTGGAGTTCGAGGCCACGGCCCTGCCGGTCCGCGGGCTGACCGTGAATTTCAATGGCTCGTGGAACGACGTGCGCTACACCGAGTACGACGACGCACCGTGCCCGCCGGAGGTGAGCCTGGCCAATGCCGCGGCCACTTGCGATCTGTCCGGCCACCAGGTGGTCGGCGCCTCCAAGTACATCGCCAACCTCAACGGCCAGTACAAGTGGCAGCTGACCGAGCGTATCGAGCCCTACCTCACCGCCAGCTACGCCTTCCGCTCCAGGGCCGTCGGCACCATCGACGATTCCGACTATGGCCAGATCCCCAGCTACGCCATCGTCAACCTGTCCACCGGCGTGCGCCTGGACCAGGGCGACGGCGTGCTCGACCTGTCGCTGTGGGTGAAGAACGCCGGCGACAAGACCTACTTCACCAGCCTTTGGAACTCCGCCAACGGCGGCTATGCCGGGGTGCTTGGCACGCCGCGCACCGTGGGCGCCACCGCCCGTTACGACTTCTGAGCACAAGGAGCATTGCCATGAACGCCAAGACCCAACCCCACGACCTGCCCGAAGGCGCTTGCCTCACCGCCAAGGTGCCCGACCGCGACGAAGCCCTGCTCGGCGACGTGGTGGTCAACCCGTATCGCCTGGCGCCGCTGACCGCGATCATCCGCGACGGCGGCCGCAGCCTTGGCGCCGCTCACGTTCGTGTGCTGGGGCGTGGCGAGCGCGGTATCGATATCAGCTACGAGGTGTCCGAACGCTCGTTGTGGACCTACGGTGGCATTCCGGTGTTCGGCCTGTATCCGGACCACGTCAACCAGGTGGAGGTGAGCTACAAGCTTGAGGGTGAGCGCATTCGCGAGCGTTACGAAATCTACGCCCCGGCGGTGCGCCTGCCGGTGGTGGCGAAGCAGACGGCGGCGCTGCCCGAGGTCGAACCGATCAAGGTCGCGCCCGGTTTCGAGCGGCGGCTGTATCTGTTCAATCATCTGCTGGCCGACATCCCCGGTGGCCGGGCCTTCAAGTGGAACGGCCTGGGCGGCGCTGCCGAGTGGGACTCGGTGGGCAACAACTGGATCGCCGACAGCAATGGCGATGTGCGCTGGTACCTCGATATCGAGCAGATCCACGATTCCAACCACCGCGACGGCCTGGGCGGCACCATGGGCTTCCACCAGACCCGCGACGGCAAGCTGATCTGGGGCCAGGGCCAGACCTATTCCAAGTACGACCTGCTTGGCCGGCGTATCTGGCAGCGCAACCTGCCGGACAAGTTCGCCGACTTCTCCCACGAGATCCGCGAGACGCCCAACGGCACCTACCTGTTGCGGGTCGGCACCAGCGACTACCGCCGCCCGGATGGCAAGCGCGTGCGCTCGATCCGCGACCATATCATCGAGGTCAACGAGGCCGGCGACGTGCTCGACTTCTGGGACTTGAACCAGATCCTCGACCCGTACCGCGGCGAGCTGCTGGAAACCCTGGGCAAGGCCGCGATCCAGCTGCCGGACGGTGTGCAGAAACAGGACGAGCGCCTGGCCAACGAGCTTGCCGAAGGCGACCTGCCGTTCGGCGACACTCCCGGCGTCGGTACCGGACGCAACTGGGCCCACGTCAACGCCATCGACTACGACGCCGATGACGACAGCATCATCGTTTCAGCACGGCACCAGGGCGTGGTGAAGATCGGTCGCGACAAGCAGGTGAAGTGGATTCTTGCTGCGCCCCAGGGCTGGCCGGCGCGCCTGCAGGACAAGGTGCTCAAACCCGTGGGCGAGGGCTTCGAATGGTCCTGGACCCAGCACACCGCCTGGCTGACCGGGCGCGGCACGCTGACCGTGTTCGACAACGGCTGGGGCCGGGACTTCGGCCCGACCAAGCTGGCGGGCAACTACAGCCGGGCGGTGGAGTACAGGATCGACGAGGCCAAGGGCACGGTCGAGCAGGTGTGGCAGTACGGCAAGGAGCGCGGTGACGAGTGGTACAGCCCGATCACCTCGGTGGTGGCGTATCGGGCCGATACCGATACCCAGTTCATCTATTCGGCTTCGGTGAACTTCCTGACGCCCGAGAAGCTGACGACCAGCGTGCTCAATGAAGTGCGTCGCGGCACCCAGGAGGTGGCGGTGGAGCTGAAAGTGCACAGTCGCCAGCCGGGCAGCGTGGGCTACCGGGCGCTAGTGATCGACCTCGACAAGGCGTTCTGATGGACTAACCTTCCAGGGCCCTATCGAGGGGGGAAGTGGACCTGTGTACCCCCCTCCACTTTCCCCCCCCCCCCCTCCCCCC
>NZ_JBOBDQ010000100.1:0-10052 GCF_050586565.1 Pseudomonas sp. WC1 | reverse complement strand
TGCCTCGCGATGAGGCCGGTGAATCCCCCAAAAGGATCAGGGTTATCCCCATAACAGACCAAGGGGTGAAATCCCCCCCCCCGGATGCAGTACAATCGCCGCTTTTATTTGGCAACGAGTCGACCCGCCAATGATCGAACCCAAGCGCGTCCTGCGCGCCCTAGCCGAACACTGGGCCTTGATCGAGCCGCTGTGCGAGCGCTTCGACCAGGGCACCCTGAGCCTGGTCGAGCTGCGCCAGCAACTGGCCCGCCAGCAGGTGGAAAGCACCCCGCAGGACATCACCCAGCTGCTTGACGTGTGGATCCGCCTGGACATCCTGGTCCCGGTGGCCAAAAGCCCCAACCGTTTCGAGCTCAACGCGCAGATCCACGACTTCCTCGCCTACCTGCGCCGCGAGCACCGGCTGGGCCTGTGCCTGGAGATCGAGGCCTACCTGCGCCACCTGGAGCGCCTGGCCGGGCATATCCAGGACGCCTTCGACAACCGCGACAGCGACGACCTGGCGCGCCAGCTGCGCCTGCTCGACATGCGCGTGCGCGATGTACTGAAGAAGCTCGACAACGACGAGCAGGCGCTGGTGGCCGTGGCCGAGCGGGCCAAAACCAGCAACCGCCAGATCCCTCTGCGCCAGCGCTACGCCGAAGTGCTGGCGACCTGGGACGAATACGTCGAGCCGATGATCCAGCTGGTCAACGCCGATGGCGCCTTCGAGCAGGGCGTGCGCAAGGTCGAGACCGTGCTGCTGCGGCTGCTGGGCGAGCAGGCGCGCCTGGGGCATCTGGTCGACGACGACATGCTGCTGCGTACCCACGCGCGCATCCTCGAGATGCAGACCAGCGCCCAGCTGACCTTGCGCCACGCCCGCGAGCTGCTGCTGCCGCTGCGTGAGGAGGCGCGCCGGCACAACGCCGTGACCCGCGGCGCCGCCCTGGCCCTGTCGGTGATCCGCAAGAAGGGCATCGACGCCGTGCCGCAGGCGGCCATGCCGATGTTCACCCGCCCGCAGAGCACCTTCCTCGGCAGCGCCAGCCAGGTCGAGGCCTACGTTTACGCCCTGGCCCGCTTCGAGCCCAAGCCCGCGCGCTTCCCCAAGGCGCACAAGACGCAAAAGGGCCCGCTGCCCCGCGCCCCGCGCACGGTCAAGGAAATGCTCGAACGTTGCGAAGACGCCCTGCCGCTACCGGACCTGATGGTCTGGCTGCTGGAACAGGAGCCTGAAGGCGCCACCGACGAACTGCTGTACTGGTTCTCGCGCCTGTCGCGCGAGAAACGCTTCAGCCGCGAGCGCCTCGATCGCCAGCAATACCTCACCCGCGAACACCTGGTCAGCCTGCGTTCCTTCGCCCTGACCTCCAGCCGCGACAAGCCGGCGACCACGACCGAATCCACCGCGAGCCCCACCCATGCATCTTGATCTTTCCGAACTGTCCCAGCTCGCGCCGATCTTCCGCGAGCTGTTCAAGGGCTTCCACGTCAGCCGCCGCGACCCGGAGCTGTACGCCCAGCTGTCGAACTTCCAGGACCAGTACCGCACCCTGTTCAAGGCCCTGGGCTTCGAGCTGGTGTGCGATACCCGCGGCTTCTACTACTTCGTCCCCGAGCAGGCCGCCGCGCAGGTCAACAAGACCGCCCAGCGCCTGTCGCTGTTCACTTTCATCCTGGTCGAGCACCTCGCCGACCAGGGACGTGACCCGATGGCCGTGCTCGACGGTGGCAGCATCGGCCGCGACGAACTGCCGTCGCTGCTGGACAAGTACCGCGACCTGTTCCTGCAGGCCGAGGTGCAGACCGTCGACGAGCTCGAAGAAAAGATCATGCGCCGCATGAGCCAGCTCGGCTTTGCCCACGAGGAAGGCGGCATCTACCGCTTCCTGCCGCCGATGCACCGTTTCCTCGACGTATGCCTGTCGGTCCAGCAGGACCGCGACCTGGCCGCCACCCTGCACAGCGACCTGCCGCTGCCGGTACCCGTGCTGGTGGTGGAAGAGACGCCCGAAGAACTCAACCGCACCGACGACCCGCTCGACCTCACCCCGTTCGACGGCGAGGAAAGCGAAGAGGATGCCCTGGCCCGGGCGATCCGCGAAGAGCAACAGGAGATTGACGCATGAGCCAGGAACGCTACGGCATCCGCCGCTTCGCACTGCTCAACACCGCTGGCTACAGCCTCGGCCTGTTCCCCCTGGAACACCCGCTGTCGGTCTATGGCGCAAACAACCTGGGTAAATCGGCGTCGATCAACGCACTGCAGTTCCCGATCCTGGCGCGCATGTCCGACATGAGCTTTGGCAAGTACAGCCTGGAGCAGTCGCGGCGCTTCTACTTCGCCAGCGACACCAGCTACATCCTCACCGAACTGAACCTGCCCCACGGCCCGCACGTGATCGGCGTGGTCGGCCGCGGGCCGGGTGGCGGTTTCGGCCACCAGTTCTTCGCCTACCAGGGCGAACTGGACCTGGCCCACTACCAGAAAGACGACACCTGCCTGCGCCAGAAAGAGCTGTTCACCAACCTCGAGCGCCATGGCCTCAAGGCCTACGAGCTCAAGCCGGACGAACTGCGCCGGCTGCTGGTCGGCGGCCACACCTCGGTGCCGCTGGACCTGACCCTGATCCCGCTGCGCTCGACCAGCGAGCAGAGCCTGAAGACCTTCCGCGCGTTGTTCATCAACCTGCTGCACATGCGCGAAATCACCGCCGCCAAGCTCAAGCAGCTGTTCCTCGACGCCTTCGAGCACAGCCTGCGCTCGGGCAGCGTCGACTACATCGCCGCCTGTGAAGAGGCTTTCCGCGACGTACGCCGCATGGAGGGCGACTACAACGCCCTGGTGGCTGCCGGTCCGCTAGTCGAAGCCCTGGCCGGCGGCGTGGCCCAGCGCGACATCCTGCGCGGCAAGCTGCACCGTATATCGCCACTGCTCGACAACCTGCTGGGCACCTGGCAGGAATACGCCATGGCGCGCAAGGAAGAGCTGGTAATCCAATCCGAGCACTACCGTGGCGAGCAGGACCGCCTGCAGAACGACCAGCGCGGCGGCACCCAGGAGCTGATGCGTCTGGAGCGGGAGATCACCGGTATCCAGCGCTGGCTGGGTGAGCTGTCGGTGCTCAAGCACCGCTTCGCCCTGGTCACCGACGTCAAGACCCTGGAACAGCAACTGCTGGCCGCCAAGGACGCCCACGACGAACTGGCCGGCGCCCTGGCCCAGTCGCGGCAGTTCTCCACCGAAGACCTCGACGAGCGCGTGCGCGACCTGGAAAAACGCGTCAAGGCAGTCAAGCAGCAGCTCGACCACGCCGACAACAACAGCTATGCCCGCCTGCGTGAGGAGTTCTCGCAGCAGGACGTGGACCGCCTGATGCGTCTGTTCAACGGCGCGCTGTTCAGCCTGCCGATGGGTGACCGCGGCATCGAGCTGGACGACAGCGACGTCTGGGTGAAAACCCTGGAAGGCGTGCTCGATCGCTTCAAGGGCGAGCGCTTCGAAGTGCCTGGCCTGTCCATCGACATCTCGCACATCGACCCGCCCGCGCTGCAGGCCCTGGCCGACCGCGCCGCCCTGCGCGACCAGAAGGAACGCCTGGAGAAGGAGCTCAAGCAGCTCAAGACCCAGCAAGCCGTGGCCCTCGACCGCGCCGCGAGCAAGGCGCAGACCGAGGCGCTGTACCAGCAGGTGCTGGATGCGCAGAAAGCCCTCGAAGACTTCCGCCGCACCGAGACCCTGGCTGCCGAAGAGCCGGAAAAAATGGAGCAGCTGGGCCAGCTGGAAGCCGCCCAGGACGAGCTCAAGCGCTCCAGCGACGCCTTCACCGAGCGCGTCCAGCAACTGTCGGCCAAGCTGCAACTGGTGGGCCGGCAGATCGCCGACCTGGAAGCCAAGCAACGCACCCTGGAAGACGCCCTGCGCCGTCGCCAGCTACTGCCGGCCGACCTGCCGTTCGGCACGCCGTTCATGGAAGCCATCGACGATTCCATGGACAACCTGTTGCCGCTGCTCAACGACTACCAGGACAGCTGGCAGGCCCTGCAGCGCGTGGACAACCAGATCGAGGCGCTGTACGCCCAGGTGCGCCTGAAGGGCGTGGCCAAGTTCGACAGCGAAGACGACATGGAACGCCGCCTGCAACTGCTGATCAACGCCTACTCGCACCGCACCGAGGAAGCGCTGACCCTGGCCAAGGCCCGCCGCGCCGCGGTCACCGACATTGCCCGGACCCTGCGCAACATCCGCAGCGACTACGACAGCCTCGAGCACCAGCTGGCGCTGTTCAACCGCGAGATCAACAAGCGCCAGGTGTCGAACCTGGAGAGCTTCCGCGTGGTGCTGGCACCGAACAAGGAAGCGCTCAAGCACATCGACCAGATCATCCACAGCGCCGGCCAGTACGAGGAAGGCGAGACCCTGTCGGTGTTCGACCTGACCCAGAGCGCCGAGCAGGATCACAAGAACGAAGAGGCCAAGGAGTACCTGGCGCGGCTGGTGGCGGCCAACCACAACCAGCTGGGCCTGAAAGACCTGTTCGAACTGGCCTTCGAGATCACCAAGATCAACAGCCAGCCGGTGATCCACGCCGACATCGATGGCGCCGCGTCCAACGGCACCACCATGACCATCAAGGCGCTGACCAACATGTATCTGTTGCTGCACCTGATGGACCGCGACCTGGCCGGGCGCATTCGCCTGCCGTACTACCTCGACGAGGCGGCGGACATCGACGAACGCAACCAGGCCGCGTTGCTGGAGACCAGCCAGCAGCTGGGCTTCGTGCCGATCCTGGCGAGCGTGAAGCCGCAGGTGTCGGCGCGGGTGGCGATCGACCTGGAAGGTGGTAGCGGGCCGAACGGCATCTACATCGACGAGGCGGACTGGAAGTACATCAGCCGTCGCGACGAGGTGAAGGCGATCGTGCGTGAGGATGAGGCCGAGGAGTTGGCCTGATCAGGTGTATGGGGCCGCTTTGCGGCCCTTTCGCCGCGGTTCGTCGCCACGACAAGCCGGCTCCCACAGGAATTGTGGCTGACAAGGTCTCTGTGGGAGCTGGCTTGCCAGCGAAAGGAGGCCGAAGGCCTCCCAATATCCAGGCGGCTATTGCTGCGCCCAAGGCACGATCGGAATCGCCGTCACCGCATTCTGCGGGCTGCCTTCGATCACGCGGTCGCTGTACACGAGGTACACCAACGTATTGCGCTTCTTGTCGAGAAAACGCACCACCTGCATGGTCTTGAACACCAGCGAGGTGCGTTCCTTGAACACCTCCTCGCCATCCTTGAGCTCACCCTTGAAGTGGATCGGCCCGACCTGACGGCAGGCAATCGACGCTTCGGCACGGTCCTCGGCCAGTCCCAACCCACCTTTCAGGCCGCCGGTCTTGGCCCGCGACAGGTAGCAAGTCACGCCATCGACCTTCGGGTCGTCGAACGCCTCGACGACGATGCGGTCATTCGGCCCGACGAACTTGAACACAGTGGACACCTGGCCGATTTCCTCGGCCCCGGCCAGCATCGGCAGCGCCAGCGCGGCGGCGGCAATCAATCCTTTAAGCACTTGCATCTCCTTCAGACCAACACCAGGTTGTCGCGGTGCACCAGCTCGGGCTCGGCGCTGTAGCCCAGCAGGCTCTCGATGGCATCGGACGGCTGGCCGATGATCTTCTGTGCCTCCAGGGCGCTGTAGTTGGCCAGGCCACGGGCCACTTCCAGGCCGTCGGGGCCGACGCAGACCACCATCTCGCCACGGCGGAAGCTGCCTTGCACGGTCTTCACGCCGACCGGCAGCAGGCTCTTGCTCGATTCGCGCAGGGCCTTTACGGCGCCAGCGTCGAGCACCAGGGTGCCGCGGGTCTGCAGATGGCCGGCCAGCCACTGCTTGCGCGCGGCGAGCATGCCACGCTCGGGCGACAGCAGGGTGCCCAGGCGCTCGCCGGCCTTCAGGCGGTCGAGCACGCGCTCGATACGACCACCGATGATGATGGTGTGCGCACCGGAACGGGCGGCCAGGCGCGCGGCGCGCAGCTTGGTCTGCATGCCGCCACGGCCCAGGGCGCCGCCGGTGCCGCCGGCCACGGCGTCCAGCGACGGGTCGTCGGCGCGGGCTTCGTAGATCAGCTGGGCTTCGGGGTTGTTACGCGGATCGGCGTCGAACATGCCGTCACGGTCAGTGAGGATCACCAGCAGGTCGGCTTCAACCAGGTTGGCCACCAGCGCCGCCAGGGTGTCGTTGTCGCCAAAGCGGATTTCGTCGGTGACCACGGTATCGTTCTCGTTGATCACCGGCACCACGCCCAGGTCGACCAGGGTACGCAGGGTGCTACGGGCGTTGAGGTAACGCTTGCGGTCGGAAAGGTCGTCGTGGGTCAGCAGGATCTGCGCGGTGTGCTTGCCGTGCTCGCCGAAGCTCGACTCCCAGGCCTGCACCAGGCGCATCTGGCCGAGCGAGGCGGCGGCCTGCAGCTCGTTCATCGCGCTCGGTCGCGTGGTCCAGCCCAGCTGGCTCATGCCCGCCGCCACGGCCCCGGAGGAGACCAGCACCAGTTCCACGCCCGCTTCACGCAGGGCCACCATCTGCTCGACCCAAACCGCCATGGCGCCCCGGTCGAGGCCCTTGCCGTCGGCGGTCAGCAGCGCGCTGCCGATCTTCACGACCCAGCGCTTGGCGCCAGTCACCTTGCTTCGCATCTTCTCTTCCAACCTATGTCGAATCTGTAGATACCTTGGATACAAAAACGCCGCTCCAGAGAGCGGCGTTTAGTGTACTGCAACCGATCAGTCGCGCACGTAAATGATTTCCGGGCCGTCTTCGTCGTCCTCGAAATCATCCCAGTCGTCATCGTCGCCGATGTCGTGCACGCTCTTGACGCCGGTGCGACGCAGGGTGCGGGCGTCGTCCAGGGCCTGCAGCTGGGCACGGGCTTCGTCTTCGATACGCTGGTCGAGCTCGGCCAGCTCTGCGGCGTAGGCCGGGTCGTTGGCCAGGCGGTCGGCGCGGTCTTCGAGATAGCGCATCAGGTCATGGCTGAGCTTCTCGGTGCCCTGCTTGGCGATAGCCGAGATCACGTACACCGGGCCATCCCAGTTCAGGCGCTCGACCACTTCCTTGACGCGCTCGTCACGCTCGTCGTCCATGATCATGTCGGCCTTGTTCAGCACCAGCCAGCGCTCACGGTCGACCAGCGCCGGGCTGAACTGCGCCAGCTCGTTGATGATCACCTCGGCGGCGTCGGCCGGGCTGCTGCCATCCAGCGGTGCCAGGTCGACCAGGTGCAGCAGCACACGGGTACGGGCCAGGTGCTTGAGGAAGCGGATACCCAGGCCCGCGCCTTCGGAGGCGCCTTCGATCAGGCCGGGGATGTCGGCGATAACGAAGCTCTTCCAACGATCGACGCTGACCACGCCCAGGTTCGGCACCAAGGTGGTGAACGGGTAGTCGGCGACCTTCGGCTTGGCAGCCGAGACCGAGCGGATGAAGGTGCTCTTGCCGGCGTTCGGCAGGCCCAGCAGACCGACGTCGGCCAGGACTTTCATTTCCATCTTCAGGTCGCGCTGGTCGCCCGGCTTGCCTGGAGTGGTCTGGCGCGGCGCACGGTTGGTGCTCGACTTGAAACGGGTGTTGCCCAGGCCGTGCCAGCCGCCTTGGGCGACCATCAGCTTCTGGCCAGGAGTGACCAGGTCACCGATCACTTCCTGGGTGGAGGCGTCGATCACGGTGGTGCCGACCGGCACGCGCAGGAACAGGTCCTCGCCTTTCTTGCCGGTGCAATCGGTGCTGCCGCCGTTCTGGCCGCGCTGGGCCTCGTGGTGGCGGGTATAGCGGTAGTCGACGAGGGTGTTGAGGTTCTCGTCGGCCACCATGTACACCGAGCCGCCGTCACCGCCGTCGCCGCCGTTGGGGCCACCGTTCTCGATGAATTTCTCGCGGCGGAAGCTCATGCAACCGTTGCCGCCGTCACCGGCTTTTACCCGGATCGATACTTCGTCTACAAACTTCATTCAAAACCGCCTCTCGTCGGACGACGAGTCGAAAACCAGAAAACCATGAGGCTCTTGCAAAAATGAGCGCGGCGGCCCCGCACGAACCAGAAACCAACGCCAGCAGCCCAGACAAACAGCTTTGCAAGAGGCTCACCACAAACGAAAAAGCCCCGTCGCATGACGGGGCTTCTGGAGCGACGTCGCGATTAAGCGGCGACGATGCTCACGTAACGGCGCATGAACTCGCCTTTCTTCTCGAACTTGATCACGCCTTCGATCTTGGCGAACAGGGTGTGATCCTTGCCCATGCCAACGCCGTAGCCAGCGTGGAATTCGGTGCCGCGCTGACGGACGATGATGTTGCCAGGCTTGATGACCTGACCGCCATACATCTTCACGCCAAGGCGTTTCGATTCTGAGTCGCGACCGTTACGAGTACTACCACCAGCCTTCTTGTGAGCCATGGTTCAATTCTCCAATAAATTCAGGGGATCGGGGCGATTAAGCCTGGATACCGGTGATTTTGATTTCGGTGAACCACTGGCGGTGGCCCATGCGCTTCATGTGGTGCTTACGACGACGGAACTTGATGATGCGAACCTTGTCGTGGCGGCCTTGCGAAACGACTTCGGCCACTACTTTAGCACCAGCAACAACTGGAGCACCGATGGTGACTTCTTCACCGTTGGCGACCAGCAGAACGCGATCGAAGGTCACGGATTCGCCAGTGGCGACTTCCAGTTTCTCGATCTTGAGGAATTCACCTTCAGCGACTTTGTACTGCTTGCCGCCGGTAACGATTACTGCGTAAGACATGGTATTTCTCCGATAATCCTGCTCACCCAGCGCTTTATATGATGAGTATTGGCTGGCATGGCTGCACAGGGCTGGAACGGCCCGGTGCAATTGCGTAAGGCAGGTGCTGCCCAGGAAGTTAGGGTGCGCGATTGTACGCAACCCCATAAATGCTTGCAAGTACCGGCCCGGGGCCACGGCCACCGCGCCTTGACACACCGGTACCTGCGACCTAGCATGCCGCGCAACCTCAATGGAGCAGCCGATGCAACCCCAAACCTTCTACCGCGCGGTAGCTGATGACTTCAGCGCCGTCGACGAGATCATCAAGAAGCAGCTGACCTCGCGCGTGCCGCTGGTATCGAAGATCGGCGACTATATCACGTCCGCCGGCGGCAAACGCCTGCGCCCACTGCTGGTGCTGCTGTGCGGCAAGGCCCTGGGCCGCGAGGGCGACGACCTGCGCCTGCTGGCGGCGACCATCGAGTTCCTGCACACCGCCACCCTGCTGCACGACGACGTGGTCGACATGTCCGGCATGCGCCGTGGCCGCTCCACCGCCAACGCCCTGTGGGGCAATGCGCCGAGCGTGCTGGTGGGCGACTTCCTCTATTCGCGCTCGTTCGAAATGATGGTCGAGCTGGGCTCGATGCCGGTCATGCAGATCCTCTCCAAGGCCACCCGGGTGATCGCCGAAGGTGAAGTGCTGCAGCTGTCGCGCGTGCGTGATGCCAGCACTACCGAGGAAATCTACATGGACGTCATCCGCGGCAAGACCGCGATGCTGTTCGAAGCCTCGACCCACAGCGCCGCGGCCCTGGCCGGCGCCACGGACGCGCAGCGCGAAGCCCTGCGCACCTTCGGCGACCACCTGGGGGTGGCCTTCCAGCTGGTCGACGACCTGCTCGACTACAAGGGCGACTCCGAGACCCTGGGCAAGAACGTCGGTGACGACCTGGCCGAAGGCAAGCCGACCCTGCCGCTGATCTACACCATGCGCGAAGGCACCGCGGAGCAAGCCGCGCTGGTGCGCCAGGCGATCCAGAAAGGTGGCCTGGAGGACCTGGAGCAGATCCGCATCGCCGTCGAGGCGTCCGGCGCCCTGGACTACACCGCGCAGATGGCCCGCGACTACGTCGCCCGCGCCATTGCCTGCCTGGAAGTGCTGCCGGCCAGCGAGTACCGGGATGCACTGGTAGAGCTGAGCGAGTTTGCAGTAGCGCGTACGCACTGATACATCGCATCACCCCTATCGCGGGGGGAAAACACCCCCCCCCCCCACCACC
>NZ_JBOBDQ010000099.1:0-10132 GCF_050586565.1 Pseudomonas sp. WC1 | reverse complement strand
AGGGTTATGCGATCCCTGTGGGAGCCGGCTTGCCGGCGATAGAGGCTGACCTGCCATGTACTAGGGCAGCTGCAACCCCCCGGCCGCCTTGTGCAACGCCCTCAGGTGCTCGCCCACCTGCTTGATATTGGCCTCCACCGCCTTGATTTCCCGGCCCCGCTCGGGCCCCAGCAGCGCCCTCACCTGCTGGTCGAGGTCGGTGCTCAGGCGCAGCAGCTGTGCCTGGCGCTCGCTGCTCACCTGTTCCAGTTGCTTGCGCTCTTCCGGCTGCGGCAGGCCGTAGCCCCCTGCCCCGAGCAGCTCCGCCGGGCGGCTGAGGAAGCCGCTGTTGGCCAGCATCGCCTGCAAGGTCTCGTTGGCCTTGTCGAAACTGCCGTCCTTGAGTGCCCGCCCGTTCAGGTAGCGTTGCTTGACCTCATCCTGGGCCAGCAGCAGCTGGCGCCGCAGCCCGGCCTGTTCGAGCAGCAGCAAGGCCGCGCTGGTGCGCAGGTCGGCGCGGTCGAACCACTGGCGGCGCTGCTCGGCGTCCAGCGCCAACCAGTCTTCCACCGTCGTCTGTTTGATTGGCAGCTGCTTGCGCAACACCTCGAACATCGCCTGGTAGCGGTCGCGGTAAGAGTCGAAGCGATAGCCCAGGCGCAGGGCTTCGCGTGGATCGTCGAGCACGCTGGTATTGGCCAGCCCCCTGCCCTTCATGACCTCGAGCAGGCCGTTGGGCATGATGCTGTCCAGGTCATTCAGGCGTGGATTGCCGGTGCCGCTGCGCAGCAGCTTGAGCGACTCCACCGCGCAGTTGTTGGACAGGAAGTAGTAGTTGCCGTCGTAGCTCCAGTGCATCTCGGCGGCCTGGCGCACAAGGTTCTCGATCTCGGCGCGACTGAGCTTGAGCGGCACCGAGGCCAGGCTGCGCAGCTCGGTCTTGGTGTACTCGTCGATCACCTGCCCCAACGGCAGCACGAACAGCCGCGACGGGTAGGCGCCGACCAGGCCGTCCCAGCTGGACAGCTGCACATCATTGACGAAGGCGCGGTACGACAGCACCAGGCTCTGGTCGAGGTCCAGGCGACAGGCCGGCCCGCGTGGGCGGCCCGGGGCGCAGATCACCAGGCGCAGCATGCTGTGGCCCCAGCGGCTGACCCAGTTCTGGTTGGCTTCTGCCAGCAGGTAGTCGACCTCGTAGACCCGCTCCGGGTCGATCTCGCCCAAGGGTTGGCGGGCAAAGTCGTTGCCGGCGTTGAGGAACGGCAGGCCCTTGGCGCAGACATCTTGTTGCGGCGCCCAGGCAAAGTGGTCGCGCAGGTACTGGTTCAGTGCCGGCCGGCGGCAGCCGTAGCTGGGATCGAGGAGGAAGTACTCCATGTTGACCGCGACGAATTCCTTCGGGCTGCTCAGCTCGTAGGGGTCCGGGCTGCGCACCAGCTGGCCGTTGTGCTGCTCGCGCTCGCCGCGCCGGCCGACGTACTGCGGCCAGCCGGCCAGGTCCAGCAGGCGCGGGTCGTCGCTCAAGGTGAAGCGGCGTTCGGCCTGGCCGCGACAGTCCTGCGGCAGGCCGACTTTGCCAAGCGCGCCCTGCTGGCGCTTGCAGCGGCTGATCAGCTGGCGCTCAGCCTCCGGCCACAGGCGGGCGCGGTCATAGATATGGGTCAGCTCGTGGAGCACGGTGGCCAGCAGTTCTTCGCGGACGGTGCCATGGGGGCGGTTGGTCTTCTCGCGGGCGGCGCTGCCATCCACGAGGCCCGGTAGCAGGCGTCGGTTTAGATCCAGGCTGGCGACCGGCGAGGCCTGGCCATAGGCATCCTCGGGCATGCGTGTGGTCCAGCTGACCAGGATCTGCCGGTCGAGTTGCTGCTTGAAGCGCGGTGGCAGCTTGGCCATGGCTTCGTCGAGCAGCACCTGGCTGGCCTGCCGTTGCGAAGGGTCGAGGCCGTCGGTCTGCAGCACCAGCTGCAGATCGGCCAGGGCGGGCGTGCCAAGCAGCGTCAGGGCGCAGCCCAGCAGCCAGGCACGCATGCGCTTCACAGGGCGAGGATGGCTTCGGCCAGCACCTGGTCGCTGGCGTCGCGGGCTTCGGGCACACGGGCGCGCAAGGTGTCGAAGGCGGCTTCGAGCTGCGCGCCGCGGATGTCGCCATTGCTGGCGACGAAGCTGGCGGCGTCGTCGTGGGCTTCACGCACCACTTTCGAGTCGCGAATCGAGGTGGTGGTGTCGGAGGTGAAGTCGATCGACCGGCCAAAGGCGCGGACGATGATGTTGCTGGTGGCCACCAGGGTGTGTGCCTGGGCCAGGTCGGCGAGCAGCAGTATGCCGAGGGTGGCGGCGATCAGCGGTTTACGCATGGAGCATCTCCGGAAATACAAGGGAGCGGGTGTAGTTATTGGACGAGAATCGCCTCGGCCAGTTCACGGTCGCCGACAGAGTGCCGGGCGCTGCCGTGGCGCAGGGCGTCGAACGCCGCCTCCAGGCGGGCGCCACGGATCAGGCCGTCGCTGGCGACGAACGCGGCTGCATCGTCACGGGCCGCGACGATCCGTTTGCGGTCGAAGGGGGCGGCAGTCACTTGGCTGGTGACGTAACCCGTGATGACCAGGCTCTGGGTGGTGGCATCCATCGCCTGGGCGCTGTTCATGCAGGCCAGGGCGACAAAGGAAAGCAGTAGGTAACGCATGGGCTTTGAAGTGGCGATTGTCTCGGGCTGCGAAGGCTACCCCGGATGCACGGCTCGGGGCCAGTGAATCCGGGGCAAGGGCAAGGTCAGATGGCGAGGATGGCGCGCGCCAGCTGTGCATCGCTGGCTTGCAGGGCCGGCAACTGCTGGCGGATGTGCACGAATGCGCTTTCCAGCTTGGCGCCGCGGATGGCGCCATCGCTGCCGACGAAGCTGGCGGCATCGTCACGGGCGGCCTTGACGATCTTGTCGTCGCGGAACGAGGAGGAGATATCGGACGTGGCATCGGTCGAGGCGGCTACGGCGCCGACGACGGCATCGGTGGTGACGACGAAGCTGGTGGCGTGGGCGGCACCGGTGAGGGACAGCAGCAAGGCGGCGCCAATCAGGTGATAACGGGACATGTTGGTGGACTCCTGCACAGGGTCAAGGGTGGTTCTGGTTATCGGACGCTCGCTTGGCTCGTCACGGTACTTTATATGCCAGGCGCGTAAGACAAGCGTAACACGCGGCGGTTCTGACGCCTGGGCGCGAAAAACAGATCAAATCGTAACTGTATCTATAGAATTTTAGTTTTATAAAACTGTTACGCTTGCGTGCGCAAGTGCTCTACTGCGCGGCTTAAAACAAAAAACCCGCCGCAGTTGCCTGCGGCGGGTTCTTCAGAATTCACGGTGCCGGCCTGGGCCGGCGGCCGGCGCTTAGCGCCAGAAAGGCTTGCTCAGCTCTTCGTAGCGCTGCGACTCGCTGATACCGGCGTCGGCCAGCAGGCGGGAGTCCAGGCGCGCCAGTTGGCGGCGGCTGGCCATGCGGCGCTGCCACAGTACCAGGGTGGACAGGACGCGCAGCGGCAGGGCGGCGTTGGAAGCTTGGGCGTTTTCGAAAACCAGGTCGGAACTGAGGGTACGTTCCATGATGTGTCATCCTTCCGCTTGTGGCGGCATTAGGGAGTGATTTAACTGGTGCCCATCTTCCTCCTCTCTCGTCCAGAACAGTAGGTACAGTTCAGGTGTATTGTGATGGGCCAGTTAACTGTTGAAAGCGACTGTTGCACCGGTTATTGAGGGAACTGTACTGGTGCGCACTTTTTTGGTGCGGTTTTGTGGTGTTGGCAGGGAAATGGTCGGCAGGAAGTGAGGTATATAGCAGTACAGTAGTACAGTTTTAGATGGATGCTGACTTCAAAGTGTTCAGCGATACAGTTGCGGCGCTTGTGAAATCGAGCGCCGCCCGCGCGGCGATGGCGCGCGCAGCGGCTCCGGGGGCTCAGACCGACAATGCTGCCCGCCGTGCACGCTCAGCCTTGCCCAGCAGCCGCTTCATCCGCCATTCGAAGCCGAACGTCAGCGCCACCGCTGCGCAGGCCAGACCCAGGGCCAGCCCCCACCAGATACCCTGTGCACCGCCACCGAAGGTGAAGGCGAACAGCCAGGCACTTGGCGCACCCACAAGCCAGTAGCACACCAGGCCGATCAGGAAGGTGGTCTTGGCGTCCTTCAGGCCGCGGATCGAGCCCATGGCAATGGTCTGCACGCCATCGAACAGTTCGAACCACGCCGCCACCATCACCAATTGCACGGCCAGCATGAAGATCGCGGCGAAGGCCGGGTCGTTGCGGTCGATGAACAGCCCGACCAGGGCATCCGGCAGCAACCAGAACAGTGCCGCGAAGGCGAACATCAGCGATGCGCCAAAACCAATGCCCACGCGCCCGGCGCTACGGGCCGCCAGCAAGTTGCCGGCGCCGTAATAAAGGCCGACGCGCATGGTCACCGCATACGAAAGGCCCGTCGGCACCATGAACGCGGTGGAGACGATCTGCAGGGCGATCTGGTGCGCCGCCAGCTCCGTGCTGCCGAGCACGCCCATGCACAGGGCGGCAAAGGCGAACAGACCAACTTCGACCATATAGGTGCCGCCAATCGGCAGGCCCAGCCGCCACAGCTCGCGCAGTGCCGGCAGGGAAGGGCGCAGCAGGCCCTTGCGCAGCGGGTAGGCGGCATAGGCCTTGTGCCAGCGGATATACAGTGCGAGCGCGATGGCCATGAGCAGGGTCACCACCGCAGTGACCAGGCCGATACCCATCAGCCCCAGCTTGGGCAGGCCGAACATGCCCTCGATCAGGGCGTGGTTGAACAGGTAGTTGAACACCGTGCCCACCAGGCTGATGACCATCACCGGGGTCGAGTGGCCTAGGGCGCTGGTAAAACCGCGCAGGGCCATGAAAGTCATGTAGCCGGGGAGGGCAAGCGGCAGCAGGGTCAGCAACTGCATCGCCGAGTCGACGTTCTCCGGCTTCTGGCCGAACAACAGCAGCACCGGCTTGAGGTTCCACATCACCAGTGCCGAGACCAGCGCCAGGCCCCAGGCCAGCCACAGGCCACTCTGCGCCAGGCGGGTGACGCCCTCGATGTCGTTGGCGCCCTTGCGGATGGCCACCAGCGTGCCCACCGCGGCAATCACGCCCAGGCAGAAGATCGACACGAACGAGTAGCTCGCCGCGCCCAGGCCACCGCCGGCCAGGGCCTGCGGGCTGATGCGGGCCATCATCAGGGTGTCGGTGAGCACCATCAGCATGTGCGCCAACTGCGAGGCGATCAGCGGCCCGGCCAGGCGCAGCAAAGCCTTGAGTTCGGTGGTGGGCGCGACGTGCATGGGGGCGGTCCTTCTTGATGATTCTGGAAGCGAGCCGTCGATTCTGAGGCTTCGGTCAGCTTTGCACAAAAGGATAAATGCGATCGGTGTCATGAGTCTGACTCATGCCTGTATGATCATTGGCACCGATCCAGCTCCCGTATGATAGGTGCGCCATGATTCGCCAACTGCCTCCGCTTTATGCGTTGCGCGCATTTGAAGCCGCTGCTCGGCTGAGCTCGTTCACCCGCGCCGGGGAAGAGCTGGCGATTACCCAGAGCGCGGTCAGCCGGCATATCCGCACCCTGGAGGAGCATTTCGCCTGTCGCCTGTTCGTGCGCAATGGCCGCAGCTTGCAGCTGACCGAAGCCGCGCGCATGCTGCTGCCTGGTGTGCGTGATGGTTTTGCTTCCCTGGAGCGGGCTTGCGAAACCTTGCGCGGCGAAGATGACATCCTGCGCATGAAGGCCCCTTCAACCCTGACCATGCGCTGGCTGCTGGCGCGCCTGAGTCGCTTCCGCCATCTGCAGCCCGGCAACGAGGTGCAACTCACCAGTGCCTGGATGGATGTCGACCATGTCGACTTCAACCAGGAGCCGTTCGACTGTGCAGTGCTGCTCAGCGATGGCAGCTTCCCGGCGGACTGGGAAGTGCGCCGGTTGTTCTCCGAGTTGCTGATTCCGGTAGGTGCGCCGGACCTGCTCGATGATGCGCCTTGGGACGAGCGGCGCCTGGCCGGTATCGAGCTGCTGCATCCCACGCCGGACAAGCGCGACTGGCGGGCTTGGCTGGCGCGCATGGGCCTGACCGACAAGATCTCGCTCAAGGGTGGGCAGGTGTTCGACACCTTGGAGCTGGGCATGATCGCCGCCGCGCGGGGCTACGGAATCTCCATGGGCGACCTGCTGATGGTGGCCGAGGATGTGGCGCAGCGGCGGTTGAGCCTGCCCTGGCCGACTGCGGTAGCCAGCGGCATGGACTACTACCTGGTGTGGCCACGGACCCGGCCGGGCGGGGAGCGGTTGCGCCGGCTCAGTGTGTTTTTGCAGGAGGAGGCGGCGGCGATGGATTTGCCGGCTGTGCAAATCCTGTCGGCACAGGGCTGACAACCCTGTGAGGCCACGGCAAGAAAACGTTTGCGAATATCCCGGTCCCGCACTCAAGTATTTCCTACAGACGCCGATCAACTTGCACCAGCGTCCCGGAAGAGGACGCGATTCCCCGTCGATATGCAGCGGGCGGTCAGCGTGATCAGGACGATCCCGGCCTCTTGCCAGGAGCCTTGCCATGTCTCAACCGCGTGCCCGAATCGCCTCGCAGCTCGGGATTGCCCTCGCCATCGTGCTGGCGCTGGTGATCACCGGTAGCACCCTGTTCGCCCTGCGTTCGCTGGACGACGCCAACCTCACCACGCGCCAAGCACACCTGGCCAGCGAGGCGCGGCTGCTGGCCGATCAGCTCGATACCTTCCACGGTTCGCTAAAGGACAATACCCAGCGCCTGAGCGGCCTGTTCGAGCGGCGGTTCGCCAGCGGACTGGCGCTGCACGCGGGGGAAACGGTCAACGTCGCAGGTGCCGCGACGCCTGCGCTGTACCTGGGTGACCACCTGTTGAACAACGATTTCCACCAGGTCGACGAGTTCCAGCAGATGACGGCCGGTGTTGCGACCCTGTTCGTGCGCAGCGGTGACGACTTCGTGCGCATCAGCACCAGCCTGACCAAGCAGGACGGCAGCCGCGCCATCGGCACCCAGCTCGACCGCCAGCACCCGGCCTATCCGAAACTGATAGCCGGGCAGACCTACGTCGGCCGCGCCGTGCTGTTCGAGCGCAACTACATGACCCGCTATGTGCCGGTGCGCGATAGCGGTGGCCGGGTGATCGCAGTGCTGTTCGTCGGCTTCGACTACACCGACGCGCAGAACGCCCAGTTCGCCAACCTCAAGCGCTTCCGCATCGGCCAGACCGGTTCGCTGGCGTTGCTGGACGAGCAGGGCAAGTGGCTGGTGCCGCCGGCCGAGGTGCGCGACGGCGAGGCGGCGGCCCAGGCGGTCAAGGCGATCAAACCGGGGGCAGGGCAGTTCTGGGCCGGTGCCGGCGAGCCTTTGTTCAGCGTCACCGAGCCGTTCGCCGAGGGGCCGTGGACCGTGGTGGCAAGCATGCCCGAGGGCGAGATCCGCGAAGTGACCTGGAGCGTCGGCCTGCGCCTGGCCATCGGCAGCGTACTGGCGATGCTGCTGGCCGTGGCCGCGACTCTCTGGCTGCTGCGCCGCAAACTGCGCCCGCTGGGCGACCTGGTGCGCCAGGCCGAAGCCCTCGGCGCTGGCGACCTGAATGCCCGCCTGAGCGTCACCAGCCATGACGAGATCGGCCAGCTTGCCCGCAGCTTCAACCAGATGGGCGATGCCCTGGCGACCATGGTCGAGCATATCCGTGCCGCCTCCGACCAGGTCAGTGGCCGTGCCCGCTCGTTGTCGGGCCTGTCGTCCGGCGCCTGCGAGGGCATGGACCAGCAGTCCGGCGAGATCACCAGCATGGCCGGTGCGGTGGAGGAGTTCAGTGCCACCTCGATGAACATTGCCGACAACATGGCCGGGACCGAGCGCATGGCCCGCGATAACGCGCAGCAGACCCGTATCGGTCGCAGCGCCATGGACGAAGCCTCGGTTTCCCTGCGGCAGATCGCCGAGGCACTGGGCGGTACTGCCAGTGTGATGGACACCTTGGGCGCTCGCTCGCAGGAGATCGGCGGCATTGTCGGCGTGATCACCTCGATTGCCGAGCAGACCAACCTGCTGGCGCTCAATGCCGCCATCGAAGCGGCCCGGGCTGGCGAGCAGGGTCGTGGTTTCGCCGTGGTCGCCGACGAGGTCCGCGGCCTGGCCGCGCGCACCCGCCAGGCCACCGACGAGATCTCGGGCATGATCGCCAGCATCCAGCAGCAGACCGGCCATGCCATCAGCACGCTGGAGCAGGGCAACCAGCTGATGCAGGAAGGCCTGGCGCGCAACGACAAGGTGGCCGAAGCCCTGGCGCGCATCGATGAGCAGAGCCGGGTGGCGGGCGAGCAGTTCGCCGTGATCAGCACCGCGACCCAGGAGCAGAGCAGCACCGCGACGGTGCTCAGCCGCAACCTGCAGAGCATCGCCCAGGCCAACAGCGAACAGCGCGATGTGGCCAATGAACTGGCCATGACGGCCCGCGAGCTGGAAGGACTGGCGGGGCAGTTGCGCCAGGAAGTGGATCGGTTCCGAGTGGGCCGCTAAAACTTTCGCGGGGCAAGCCCGCTCCCACCGACCCTGTGGGAGCGGGCTTGCCCGCGATGACGTTTACAGGGCCGACAGCCCCAACGCCTGCGCACACGCTTGCAATGAGCGGCGCTCGCTCTGGGCATACAACGCCAGTTCGTCCTGCACCATCAGCCCCAGCGCTGCCTCGAAGGCATCCCGATTGGCATTGCTGCCATAGTCGGCCTGGCCATCATCCCCCAGGTTGGACTGGAAGATCCCCGCCGCACTCACCGGCAGGAAGTCCTCGTACACCAGCGCCTCGTAATGCACATGCCCGGCGTCGATCAGCCCTTGCAAGGTAGTGGGGCCGCCGGGCTGCCCGCGTGCCGCCAGCCCCTTGTCGGTAGCGAAATAGCGGAAGTAGGCCAGCCCTTGTTCGCGCATCTGCCCCAGGTCGTCCGGAAACTCGGCGAAATGCTCGGCGAGCAGGGTCATGTAGCGTTCGGCATTGGCCTCGGCAGGCACGCCACCCAGGGCCGTGCGGGTCGCGTCCAGCAGGCGGTCGTACAGCTGGCGCCCTTTGGGCGTCAGCGCTGCGCCGCGTTGTTCGATCTCGCCGAAGCGCGCCGTGTGACTGCCCTGGGCATCGCTGAAAGCGACCTTTTCCTGCAGGGCCTTGAAGCTGGTCTGGCGTAGCAGGATCGGCTGGCGGCGGGTGGGTGGCCCTTCGACCACGGCCTTGGGTGGAATGCCCTTGGCCGGCATGCCGAGCTGGATGGCGTCGATGTCCAGGGTGCGCGGTGTCAGGTGGTTGATGTGGGGGCCTTTGAACGCCACCACGTCAGCGATCAGGCGGTGCTGGTCGTGCAGTTGCTGGTACTGGTCGGCGGTAACGGTGGCGTCCTGGTGCCAGCGGAAGGTGTGCAGCGCTTCCTGGACGAAGGCCTCGGCATCGCTCGCGTTCAGGCCACCATCGCGTTCGCATTGGGCGATCAGTTCCAGTACACGGGCAGTGAAGATCTGCCGCTTGTCGAGAATGCCCTGGGCCAGTGTGCGCAGTTGCGGGCTGTCGATCAGTTCCAGGCGCAGCAGCGAAGTGAACACGCGGAACGGGCTGACATGCAGCGACTGCTCGTGCACGGCACGAAACGCAGTGGAATGCACCGGTACGCCGGCCGAGCTCAGGTCGTAATAGCCGACCGGCGCCATGCCCATGACCGCGAACAGGCGGGCGATGGTGGCGAGCTCCTCGGCGGTGCCCACGCGGATGGCGCCATGGCGCTCCTGGTCGAGACGTTCGATCTCGCCGGTCCAGCGCAGGGCCTCGGCCACCTTGGGCTGCGCGGCCATGACCTGCCGATTGGTTTCGCTCACCAGTTCAAGCAGCGTGCCATACAGGGGGACTTCCTGCTTGTACATGAGCGACATGGCGGCAGAGAACTGCGCACGGATGCTGTCGGGGCTGACGAAATCGTGGGCGGGCATCGCAAGCTTCCTGGGTGAGTGGAGGACACTTACATGAAAGCTGGGAATGGAGATGCCATACAAGCGAAAAAAAGTGCGGGTTTCATTCCATTTTTGATCGATCTTGACGGCCCTATC
>NZ_JBOBDQ010000098.1:0-10165 GCF_050586565.1 Pseudomonas sp. WC1 | reverse complement strand
CAGGTTGAACCTCTGCGATTACATGTGGGAGCCGGCTTGCCGGCGATAGGGCCAGCGCAGGCGGATCAGAGCTGGCCCAGTACCGGGGTGCCCACCTTCACTTCGGCATTCTGCGCCCGGTGGCGCAGCAGGTGATCCATCAAGGCGATGGCCATCATCGCCTCGGCGATCGGCGTGGCGCGGATGCCGACGCAGGGGTCGTGGCGGCCCTTGGTGATCACCTCCACCGGGTTGCCGTCGACGTCGATCGAACGGCCCGGCGTGGTGATGCTCGAGGTCGGCTTGAGCGCCAGGTGGGCGACGATCGGCTGGCCCGAGGAAATACCGCCGAGAATGCCGCCGGCGTTGTTGCTGAGGAAGCCCTCGGGCGTCAGCTCGTCACGGTGCTCGCTGCCGCGCTGGGCGACACTGGCGAAACCAGCGCCGATTTCCACGCCCTTGACCGCGTTGATGCTCATCAGGGCATGGGCAAGCTCGGCGTCCAGGCGGTCGAAGATCGGCTCGCCCAGGCCCGGCATCACGCCTTCGGCGACCACGGTGATCTTCGCCCCCACCGAATCCTGGTCGCGGCGCAGCTGGTCCATGTAGGCCTCGAGCTCCGGCACCTTGTCCGGATCGGGGCTGAAGAAGGCGTTTTGCTCCACCGAGTCCCAGGTCTTGAACGGGATTTCGATCGGGCCGAGCTGGCTCATGTAGCC
Organism: Pseudomonas sp. WC1; assembly: GCF_050586565.1. Classification (NCBI taxonomy): domain Bacteria; kingdom Pseudomonadati; phylum Pseudomonadota; class Gammaproteobacteria; order Pseudomonadales; family Pseudomonadaceae; genus Pseudomonas; species Pseudomonas sp. WC1. Next base: position 9,467 of record NZ_JBOBDQ010000098.1, on the reverse strand, counting down.
GCGCACGCGGATGCCCTGGGTGGCCAGGTACTTCTTGGCGATGGCGCCGGCCGCCACGCGCATGGCGGTTTCGCGCGCCGAGCTGCGGCCACCGCCACGGTAGTCGCGGATGCCGTACTTGTGGTGGTAGGTGTAGTCGGCGTGGGCCGGGCGGAACAGGTCCTTGATCGCCGAGTAGTCCTTGGACTTCTGGTCGGTGTTGCGGATCAGCAGGCCGATCGAGCAGCCGGTGGTGCGGCCTTCGAACACGCCGGAGAGGATCTCCACTTCGTCCGGCTCCTGGCGCTGGGTGGTGTGCCGGCTGGTGCCGGGCTTGCGCCGGTCGAGGTCGTGCTGCAGGTCGGCAAGGGAGATTTCCAGGCCTGGCGGGCAGCCGTCGACAATGGCGACCAACGCCGGGCCATGGCTTTCGCCTGCGGTGGTGACAGTGAACAGCTTGCCGTAGGTATTGCCGGACATGGACGCTCCGCGAATCAGCCTGAAGTGAACGAAAGCGGCAGTATACGGAAAACCGCGTGGCTGTGGTTGCCTGTGGGCCCCATCGCGGGGCAAGCACGCTTCCACAAATCAACACGACTGCGTGAGCGGGCTTGCCCCGCGATGGGGTCCGCGAACCTTCAGGATGACCCACGGTCGAATCAGCAACGTCCCACGTAGTACCCCGCCCATGAAGTCGCGCCTCGCCGCCCTGCTCCTGCTGTTTTGCACAAGCCTCGCCCAGGCCGCCCCCACCGTGCTGCAACGCCCCATCGACCTGGACACCGGCCAGGGCGTGCTGCACGGCAGCCTGCTGCTGCCCCAGCAGGCCACGCCACCCCCGGTGGTGCTGATCATCGCCGGCTCCGGCCCTACCGACCGCGATGGCAACAACCCAGCCTCCGGACGCCTCGACAACCTCAAGCGCCTAGCCTTGCTGCTGGCCGGCGAACACATTGCCAGCGTGCGCTTCGACAAGCGCGGCGTGGCCGCCAGCCAGCCGGCCACCCCCGATGAACGTGACCTCAGCGTCGAGCGCTATGTCGCCGACGTGGTGGCCTGGGGCCGCGCACTCAAACAGGACCCACGCTTCGGCCCGCTGATCCTGGTCGGCCACAGCGAAGGCGCACTGATCGCCAGCCTCGCCGCGGAGCAGGCCGGCGCCAGCGCGGTGATCACCCTGGCCGGCAGCGGTAGGCCGGTGGCCGACGTGCTGCGCGAGCAGCTGGCCCAGCGCCTGCCGCCGGCGCAATTGCCCGCTGGCGTGGCGCTGATCGACCGGTTGCAGGCCGGACAGACCAGCCTCGACGTTCCCGCGCCGCTGCGCCAGGTGTTCCGCCCCAGCGTGCAGCCGTACCTGATCACCTTGCTGCACCAGGACCCGGCGGCGGCCTTCGCCCGGCTCAAGGTGCCGGCGCTGATCGTCCAGGGGCGCAACGACATCCAGGTAGAGGTGGCCGATGCCGAGCGCCTCAAGGCAGCCAAACCCGACGCGCAACTGGCGTTGATCGACGGCATGAACCACGTGCTGCGCATCAGCCCCCGGGACATGAGCCAGCAGCGTGACAGCTACCGCAACCCCGAGCTGCCGCTGGCGCGTGAGCTGGGCGAGCGCATCGTCCTGTTCATCCAAGGGTTGCCGCAGGCCTGAGACCTGCCCTCAGGTATTGCCCAGGCCTGCCGATAACGCGGCTGAGAAGGCAGTGATCCGCGGCCCACGCGCCCGGCCGCCGTGCACCTGAGGAACCCCTGATGACCGATGCCCCCGCCGCCGAGGCGACCGAAGAACAAGCGCCGGAAAGCGCCCCGCAGCCCTGGGCGGACCTTGCCGCCGAGCACTTCCAGCTGCTGCGCCTGGCGCCGATGCCGACCGACCGCAACAGCGGCGCCCGCCCGCTGCGCTTCGTCCAGTTCGGCTACGCCGAGCGCCACGACAAGGCCCACAGCCTGTTGCGCATGGAAATCCGTCTGCCTGGGCAGAAGGTGCGCAAGGAACAGAACCAGCTGGACATCCGTGTCGACCATGAGCTGCGCACGGTGCGCATCGGCGACCCGGCCGGCCTGCAGCTCGAGCCCCTCAACCGTGGTGTTGGCCGCTACCTGCTGGCGCAGGCGGTGCAATGGCTGCAGCACCGCTGCTCGCACTACCAGATCGAAGGCATGAGCCTGCCGAACAAGGACGCCCTGAACGAAGACACCCGTCTGCGCCGCGACCATGTGCTGCGCAGTGTTGGCCTGGAGGTGGAATACACCGATGGGCAGCTGCTCAAGGGGCGCCTGGTGGAAACGCCGGTGGGCCAGCTCAAGGGCGGCTGGAACAACGAGAAGGTGCAGCGCGTGGACAACCTCGAGGCCGCCGGCATGCTGCAACAGGCCGAGCAGAACCTGATGGAGAAGGAAGCGCAGTTGCGCGAGCGTGACGAACGCGTGGCCAAGTACCGCCGCGAAGACAGCGGGCTGCGCTTTACCATCACCTGCCTGGTGGCCTTCGCGGTGTTCCAGGCCGGTTTGCTGATCTGGATCGCCACCCGCTGACAGCCTGGGGCCGCCAAGCGGCCCATCGCCGGCAAGCCGGCTCCCACCCCGACCGGGCCGCCTTCAGGCCAAGCGCCATCCTGTGGGAGCCGGCTTGCCGGCGATGGGCTGCGCAGCAGCCCTGGCTACTCAAGAAGGGTCAGACCCGCGCCTTGAACAGCTCCTGATGCTGCCGGCACTGTTCGGCCGTCAGCATGAACACCCCGTGCCCACCGCGCTCGAACTCCAGCCAGGCGAAGTCCACCTCGGGATAGAGCGACTCGACGTGCACCTGGCTGTTGCCCACCTCGACAATCATCAGGCCCTTGTCGGTCAGGTGGTCGGCAGCCTCGGCCAGCATCCGCCGCACCAGGTCCAGGCCATCGTTGCCGCAGGCCAGGCCCAGTTCGGGCTCGTGGTGATACTCGGCCGGCATGTCGCCGAAGTCCTCGGCATCGACATACGGCGGGTTGGACAGGATCAGGTCGAAGCGCTGCCCCGGCAGCCCGGCGAAGCCATCGCCCTGCACGGTGTACACACGCTCCTCCAGGCCATGGCGCTCGATGTTCTGGTTGGCCACCGCCAGCGCGTCGAACGACAGGTCGGCCAGTACCACCTCGGCGCCCTGGAACACATCGGCGGCCACGATGCCGATGCAGCCGGAGCCGGTGCACAGGTCGAGGATGCGCGCAGGCTCGGCGGCCAGCCAAGGCTCGAAGCGTTTCTCGATCAGCTCGCCGATGGGCGAACGCGGTACCAGCACGCGTTCGTCGACGATGAACGACATGCCGCAGAACCAAGCCTCACCCAGCAGGTAGGCGGTCGGCACGCGTTCTTCGATGCGGCGCTTGAGCAAGTGCTGCAGGCGTACCCGCTCATCATCCTCGAGTGCGCAGTCCAGATAGCTGTCGGCCACCTCCCAGGGCAGGTGCACCGCGCCGAGCACCAGCAGGCGGGCCTCGTCCCAGGCATTGTCGGCGCCGTGGCCGAAGAACAGTTCATGCTCATGGAAGCGGCTGACCGCCCAGCGGATATGGTCGCGCAGGGTGCGCAGGCGGGATGTGATCACGGGGTACTCCTTTTCAGACAGGACAAAAGTCTAACAGCCCACACCGCACAAATGTTCCCTCCGATGGCCGAATGGATAGCCACAAGCCAGTAACCATGCCGCCTGCGCTGTCAACCATTCACATTGGCGCCAAGGCAAGGGAGAATAGGTACACAAAAGCCCTACCCAAGGAGCCCTTGATGTCCGTTCCAACCACGATGTTCCGCCTCACTGGCCGCGACTACCCGCCGGCCAAGCTGAGCCAAGCCAGCCTGATCGTCATCGATGCGCAGAAGGAGTACCTGAGCGGTCCGCTGGCGCTGTCGGGCATGGACGAGGCCGTGGCGAACATTGCCAGGTTGCTCGACGCCGCCCGCAAGGCCGGCCGCCCGATCATCCATGTCCGCCACCTCGGCACCGTTGGCGGTCGCTTCGACCCGCAGGGCCCGGCCGGCGAGTTCATTCCCGGGCTGGAGCCGCGCGAAGGCGAGGTGGTGATCGAGAAGCGCATGCCCAACGCCTTCAAGAACACCAAGCTGCACGAGACCCTGCAGGCCTTCGGCCCGCTGGACCTGATCGTCTGCGGTTTCATGAGCCATTCCAGCGTCAGCACCACCGTGCGCCGTGCCAAGGACTATGGTTATCGCTGCACCCTGGTCGAAGATGCTTCGGCGACTCGTGACCTGGCCCTGAAGGACACCGTGATCCCCGCCGCGCAGATCCACCAGTGCGAGATGGCCGTGATGGCCGACAACTTCGCCTGTGTCGCCCCCACCGCCAGCCTGGTCTGAACCACGACCGCCCGGCGGACGGGCGGAACCCCAAGGTGACCCGCAGGTCGAAATCCGGATCAGCACCACCCGATCCTGAGGAATTCGAATGAAGCTCAAAGGCAGTTTCGATGCCAAGCGCCTGCGCCAGCGCGAGCCGAGCAACTGGGGCGCGCGTATCGCCGCGGCACTCTCGGTGCTGCTGGCCACCCTGGGCATCCTGCTGGCCATGGCCGGCTTCGCCGGCTTGCTGGGCAACTACGCGGCCCTGGCCGAACTCAATGCCAACCGGCCATTGTCGGCGGTCCTGACCATTGTCGGCCTGACCCTGCTGTACTTCGGCGTGCGCCTGTGGCGGCGCAGCCGTATCCGCCTGCGCCGCGGGCGCGAACTGAACCTGTCGCCGCACCTGATGAAGAAGCACGACTGACGCGTCTCGTACCGTGGCCAGGGGGAGCGGGCTTGCCCCGCGATGACAGTCGCGTAAACTACGCCGCCCACGTGGAGGCACCATGCAAGACGACGACTTTTCCCTCTTCCGCAGCCAAGTGCAGGGCGTCAAGCCAATCAAGCACGATCGCGCCGAAGTCGGCAAACCCAAGGCCGACCGCAAGCAGCTGGCAGGCCTGCGCCAGGCGGCGACCATCCGCAGCGACCAGACGCTGGTGATCGACGGTCTGTCCGACCAGTTCGTCATCGATGTCGGCGCCGAGGATGAGCTGATGTGGCGGCGTGACGGCGTGCAGGAAACCCAGCTGCGCAAGCTCAAGCTCGGCCAGATCGCCTTCGAGGGCAGCCTTGACCTGCACGGCATGAGCGTCGAGAAGGCCCGCGAGACGCTGTGGGCCTTCATCGCCGAAGCGACCAAGCTGGAAGTGCGCTGCGTGCGGGTCACCCACGGCAAGGCCGCGCGCCTGGACGGCAAGCGCCCGATGATCAAGAGCCACGTCAACACCTGGCTACGCCAGCACCCGCAGGTGCTCGGTTTTACCTCGTGCCAGGCCCGCCACGGCGGCACCGGCGCGGTCTACGTGATGCTCAAGCGAACCATGCTCGAAGGGCGCGACGAGTGACATCGCGCTTGCAGCGCCGCCGTCGCCGCCGTACCCTTCGCCTTTGCGAAATTTTCCACAGGTAGATCCATGTCCCTGGAACAGAACTACACCGCGATCCTCAGCCAGATCGGCGAGGATGTCTCCCGCGAAGGCCTGCTCGACACGCCCAAGCGGGCAGCGAAGGCCATGAAGTACCTTTGCCGCGGTTATGAGCAAACCCTGGAAGAAGTGACCAACGGCGCGTTGTTCACCTCCGACAACAGCGAAATGGTGCTGGTCCGGGATATCGAGCTGTATTCGATGTGCGAACACCACATGCTGCCGTTCATCGGCAAGGCCCACGTGGCCTACCTGCCCAAGGGCAAGGTGCTGGGCCTGTCGAAGGTGGCGCGGATCGTCGACATGTACGCCCGCCGCCTGCAGATCCAGGAAAACCTCAGCCGCCAGATCGCCGAGGCCGTGCAGCAGGTGACCGGCGCCGCAGGCGTGGCGGTGGTGATCGAGGCCAAGCACATGTGCATGATGATGCGCGGTGTCGAAAAGCAGAACTCGACCATGCTCACCTCGGTGATGCTCGGCGAGTTCCGCGAGAACGCCGCCACACGCAGCGAGTTCCTCAGCCTGATCAAGTGATCGGCCTGTTTTCCGAGCCGACCCTCTGGGGTCGGCTTTTTCATTTCAGGAGTTGCCCATGATCGTCAAAGCCCTGCGGGTCGGCCTCGGCCAGCTTATCGTGTTCGGCGACTGGATCAGCCGTCCGGCGAAAAAGAAGCGCGATGCCGCGGCCCAGGCCCAGGTCGAACAGCAGGCCAAGGGCCTTGCGCTGTACCAGTTCCATGCCTGCCCCTTCTGCGTGAAAACCCGCCGCGCCCTGCACCGCCTCAATGTGCCGGTGGCGCTGCGCGATGCGAAGAACGATACGCAGCACCGCCAGGCGCTGCTTGAAGGCGGTGGCCGGGTGAAAGTGCCGTGCCTGCGTATCAAGCAACAAGGCGAGGTGACCTGGATGTACGAGTCCAAGGACATCATTGCCTATCTGGACAAACGCTTCGCGGCGGTCTGAGAGATCGCCATCGCGGGGCAAGCCCGCTCCCACGCAAGCCAGAACCCATGGGGCGGGTCTGCGTGGGAGCGGGCTTGCCCCGCGATAAGGCCGGTCAATCCACCATCGGCACATGCCGAGGATGACTGGCCACCCGCGCCAACCAGGCCTGCACCGCCGGGTAAGGCGCCAGGTCGAAGCCGCCTTGATGCGCCACATGGGTATAGGCGTACAACGCCACGTCGGCGATCGAGTACTGCTCCCCGACCAGGTAAGGCGTCATTTCCAGCTGCTTGTTCATCACCTTGAGCGCCTTGTAGCCGCCCTTGTGCAGCCCCCTGTACTCCTCCAGTCGCTCTTGCGGCAGCCCCAGGTAGAACTGGATGAACCGCGCCACGGCAATGTACGGCTCATGGCTGTACTGTTCGAAGAACTGCCATTGCAGCACCTGGGTGCGCAACCGTGGCTCGCTGGGCAGGAACTCGCTGCCATCGGCCAGGTAGTTGAGAATCGCGTTGGACTCCCACAGGCAGGTGCCGTCCTCGAGCTTGAGCACCGGCACCTTGCCGTTGGGGTTCATGGCCAGGAACTCGGGAGTTTGCGTCTCACCCTTGAGAATGTCCACCGGGTGCCACTCATATGGGCGGTCGAGCAGGCTCAGCATCAGCTTGACCTTGTAGCAGTTGCCCGACTGGTAATCCCCATACACTTCGTACATCGCCCCTCCCCTTTCACGCAGTTGCGTAGTAATGCCCCATAGTTGGCGACTGTACGGCTAAATGCAATGCCTGCTGTATGGCAAGGATCACGCCATGGCACGGTAGCCTGAAAAAACTGCTTACACCTGCACAAGGAATTCCCTATGACCGATGCCACCTCAGCGCGCCTGCGGCCGCTGGCGGACAGCTCGCCGTCGGCGATCGTCGCCGGCTTTATCGCCATGCTCACCGGCTACACCAGCTCGCTGGTGCTGATGTTCCAGGCTGGCCAGGCGGCCGGTCTTACCAGCGCGCAGATTTCCTCATGGATCTGGGCCCTGTCGATCGGCATGGCAGTGTGCAGCATCGGCCTGTCGCTGCGCTACCGTACGCCGATCACCGTAGCCTGGTCGACACCCGGCGCGGCACTGCTGATCACCAGCCTTGGCGGGGTGAGCTACGGCGAAGCGATCGGCGCCTACATCACCTGCGCCGTGCTGGTGCTGATCTGCGGCCTGACCGGCAGTTTCGAGCGCCTGGTGCGGCGTATTCCCGCTTCCCTGGCCTCGGCCCTGCTGGCCGGCATCCTGTTCAAGATCGGCAGCGAGATCTTCGTTGCCGCCCAGCACCGCACGGTGCTGGTGCTGGGCATGTTCTTCAGCTACCTGCTGGTCAAGCGCCTGTCGCCGCGCTATTGCGTGCTGGCCGCTCTGCTGGTCGGCACCGCGCTGTCCGGCGCCCTGGGGCTGCTGGACTTCAGCGGCTTCCAGCTGGAAGTTGCAACCCCGGTGTGGACCACGCCAAGCTTCTCGCTGGCGGCGACCATCAGCATCGGCATCCCGCTGTTCGTGGTGGCCATGACCTCGCAGAACATGCCTGGCGTCGCCGTGCTGCGCGCCGACGGTTACCCGGTGCCGGCTTCGCCGCTGATCTCGGCCACCGGCTTCGCTTCGCTGCTGCTGGCGCCGTTCGGCTCCCACGGGATCAACCTGGCGGCGATCAGCGCGGCGATCTGCACCGGGCCGCATGCCCATGAAGACCCGGCCAAGCGCTACACGGCGGCGGTCTGGTGCGGGATCTTCTACGGTATCGCCGGCACCTTTGGCGCCACACTGGCGGCGCTGTTCGGCGCCCTGCCCAAGGAGCTGGTGCTGTCGATCGCGGCGTTGGCGCTGTTCGGTTCGATCATGAATGGCTTGAGCGTGGCCATGGGTGAGGTGCGCGAGCGCGAGGCGGCGCTGATCACCTTCATGGTCACGGCGTCGGGGTTCACCCTGTTCTCGATCGGATCGGCGTTCTGGGGGATCGTGGCGGGGGTGCTAACCTTGCTGATCCTCAGCCCGCGCAAGGGCTGAGACAAGCACAGGCATTCACAAGCGGAAATGCCCCACCATTCCCTTCAGGTCATTGCCCAGCTGCGCCAGCTCTACGCTTGAACGGGCATTGTCCTCCATCGCCAGTGCCGCCTGGTCGGCGCTGCCGCGAATCTGCGTGACGCTGCGGCTGATCTCCTCGGCCACCGAGCTCTGCTGCTCGGCCGCCGCGGCGATCTGCTGGTTCATCTGCTGGATCAGCGACACCGCCGCCGCGATGCTGCCCAGGGCGCTCTCGGTCTGCAGCGTGTCGGCCACCGCCAGGCGCACCAGCTCGGTGCTGCCGCGGATCTGCATCACCGACTGCTGAGCATTGCCGCGCAAGCTGGCAACCAGGCGCTCGATCTCCTCGGTGGATTGCCGGGTACGCCGGGCCAGGGCACGTACCTCGTCAGCCACCACCGCGAACCCGCGCCCCTGCTCCCCGGCACGCGCCGCCTCGATCGCGGCATTGAGCGCCAGCAGATTGGTCTGCTCGGCCACGCTCTTGATCACCTCAAGCACGTCACCGATGGTATGGATCTCGGCGCTGAGGCTGTCGATGCCACTACTGGCGGTTTCAGCGGCCAGCGCCAGTTGCTCGATGCGCTGCATGCTCTGACGCACCACCTGCTGCCCTGACCCGACCTTGTCGTCGGCAGCCTGGGCCGCCAGGGCTGCCTGCTCGGCGTTGCGCGCCACATCGTGCACGGTCGCGGTCATCTGCTGCATGGCGGTGGCCACCTGCTCGGTCTCGTCCTTCTGGCTACCGACTTCGCGGTTGGTCTGCTCGGTGACCGCCGACAAGGCCTGGGCACTGCCGGCCAACTGGTCGATACCCTGCTGCAAGCCACTGACGATGCCGGACAAGCCTTCGGCCATCTGCTGCATGGCCTGCAACAGCTGGCCGACCTCGTCGGCACGCGGCGGCTCGGCCTCGATACCCAGTTCGCCTGCGGCAATGCGCCGGGCCCGGGTGATCACCCACTTGAGGGGGGCGAACACGGGGAGG
>NZ_JBOBDQ010000097.1:0-11978 GCF_050586565.1 Pseudomonas sp. WC1 | reverse complement strand
GAGGCCGGTACAGGCAACACACTAGCGCTGCATCCCCCAGCGCCGAACGGTCAGCCGTTCGAGGGTGTTGAACACCAGCCCCTCCACCAACAGGCCGATCAGGATCACCACCGCCAGCCCGGCGAACACCTTGTCGGTGTACAACTCGTTGCGGTTCTGGAAGATGTACCAGCCAAGCCCGCCTTTGCCACTGCTGGCGCCAAACACAAGTTCGGCGGCGATCAGCGTGCGCCAGGCGAAGGCCCAGCCAATCTTCAGCCCCGACAGGATCGACGGCAGCGCCGCTGGCACCAGAATGTGCAACACCAGACGCAGGCCGCGCAGCCCGTAGTTGCGCCCGGCCATGCGCAGGGTCTCGGACACACCGAGAAAGCCTGCGTAGGTGTTCAGCGCCAGCGCCCATAGCACCGAGTGCACCAGCACGAAGATCAGGCTGTTGTCGCCCAGGCCGAACCAGAGCAAGGCCAGCGGCAGCAGGGCTATGGCCGGCAGCGGGTTGAACATCGAGGTCAGCGTGCCCAGCAGGTCGCGCCCCAGCTGCGTCGAGACGGCCAGGCTGGTCAGGCCGAATGCCAGGACGATGCCCAGCACATAGCCCTTGAGCAGCACCACCAGCGAAACGCCGACCTTGGCTGGCAGCTCGCCGCTGAGCAGCCCGTCCCACAATGCGCTGGAGGTCTGCAGGAAGCCCGGCAGCAGCAGGTCGTTGCCGGTGTAGCGAGCCACCGCCTCCCAGGCCGCCGCGAGCAGTATCAGGATCAGGATCACAGCCTTGCGCAGCCAACCCTGTTGCCACAACCGTTGCACCAGCGGCAGCGCGCGCTCCAGCGGCACTCCGGGCAGGGGTTGCAACAGCACTTCGTATTCCTGGCGTACAGGTGTCGTGGTCATGTCCTGGCTCCTGTCAGTAGGCAATACGGATATCGTTGAAACCCAGATCACCCGCGTTTTGCGGGGCGTCGGCCTCGTCGAACAGCAACCGGTGGATGCGTCGGGCACTGGCCTGGAAGTCGCTGGCGCCGAGGCTGCCGAGGTCGTACTGATGGCTGTGCACCTCGGCCCGCACGCGCCCGGGATGCGGCGACAACAGCAGGATGCGGTTGCCCACCACCAGCGCCTCTTCGATGGAATGGGTGACGAACAACAGGGTGAAACGCACCTCTTCCCACAGCAGCAGCAGCTCCTCCTGCATCTTGCGCCGGGTGAGCGCATCGAGCGCGGCGAACGGCTCGTCCATCAACAGGATCTTCGGTTGCGTGGCCAGTGCCCGGGCGATCGCCACGCGGGCTTTCATGCCGCCGGACAAGGTATGGGGGTATGCGTCGGCGAAGGCGGCCAGGCCGACCTTCTCCAGGTAATGCAGCGCCCGCTCTTCGGCCTCGGCGCGCTTGAGCTGGCCGGACACCAGCAACGGGAACATCACGTTCTGCTTCACCGTTTTCCAGGGCGGCAGCTGGTCGAATTCCTGGAACACCACGATGCGGTCGGGCCCAGGGCCGCGTACCGGCTGGCCCTGCAGCAGGATCCGCCCTTCCCGGGGTTCGATGAAGCCAGCCACGGCCTTGAGCAAGGTGGACTTGCCGCAGCCGGACGGGCCGAGCAGGACGAAACGGTCGGCGCGGTCGACTTCGAAGCTGACTTGATGGGTGGCCCGCACCACGCGTTGGGCAGTGCGGTATTCGAGGCTCAGGTTGTCCACCGCCAGCAGCGGTGGCGTGGCGACACGGCTCAGGGTGCTGGCCGCGTGGCCTGGCAATGGGGCGGTCATCGGCGCTCAGCTCCCTTGCAGCGGGCGTTCATCCTGGAAGAAATAGTCCTTCCACGATTCGGGTTTGTGCTTGATCGCGCCGACCCGGTAGAGGAACTCGGCCAGCTTGTAGGTGTTCTTCGGAGTGACGGTGAATTCGTACTGCGGATTGTCGATCAGCTTGATCAGCGCCTCGCGGTCGATCTTGGCCTTGGTCACGCGGATGTAGGTATCGGCCGCGGCGGCTTTGTCTTTCTGGGCGAAGTCGGCGGCTTCGGCAAGGGCATCAACGAAGGCCTTGTAGGTCTTGGGATTGTCCTTGCGGAATTTCTCGGTGGCGAACAGCAGGGTCGGTGAGTTGGGCCCGAGCAGGTCGTAGCTGTTGAGCACCACGTGCACGTTCTTGTTGGCCAGTACCTGGTCCTGGAACGGCGGGTTGGAGAAGTGCCCGTTAAGCTCGGTGCCGCCGGCCAGCAAGGCCGCAGTGGCGTCCGGGTGCGGCACGGCCAGGGTGTACTTGTCCAGGCGGTTGTATTCCTTGTCGCCCCACTGCCGTGCGGCGGCATACTGCAGGAAGCGCGACTGCACCGAAACCCCTACCGCCGGGACCGCGATACGATCTTTCTCGGAAATATCGGCGATGGTCTTCACATTGGGATTGCTGCTGACCAGGTAGTAGGGGAAGTTGCCCAGTGAGGCAACGGCCTTGACGTTCTGGCGGCCCTTGGTGCGATCCCACACGGTGAGCAGCGGCCCGACGCCGGCGCCGGCGATGTCCACCGAGCCGGACAGCAACGCGTCGTTGATCGCCGCGCCACCGGAGAGCTGGGCCCAGTCGACCTTGATGTCGAGACCCTGCTCCTTGCCGTGCTTCTCGATCAGTTGCTGGTCACGGACCACGTTGAGCAGCAGGTAGACGATGCCGAACTGCTCGGCGATGCGGATCTGCCCTTCGGCGTGAGCCACGGTGGGCGCCGCCAGACTGCCTAGACCCAAGCTGGCGCCCAGGCCGATACTTGCCGCCAGGCGGCTGATGGATTTGCGCATGGTGTATTTCCTCAGTCGTCAGAACGGGGCATCGCCCTGGATGGTGGTGCGGTACAGCTTGCGGCGCAGGTGCGCGGGGCAACCGGTGGCCAGGTGGATCAGCGAGCGGTTGTCCCAGAACACCAGGTCGTGGGGCTGCCATTGATGGCGGTAGATGTTCTGCTCCAGCACGCTCAGGGCGTACAGCTGTTGCAGCACGTCGCGGCTTTCGTCATCCGGCAGGCCGACGATACGGGTGGTGAAGCCTTCGCTAACGAACAGCGCCTTGCGGCCGTTCTCCGGATGAGTACGCACCACCGGGTGGATGACCTCCTGGACCTGGGCCAGTTGCTCGGCGGTCAGCGTCGGGCGCCAGTTGCCTTCGAACTTGGTCTCGGCGTAGCGGGCGGTATAGGAATGGGCGGCACTGCGGCCCTCGACGACCCGGCGCAGGGCGTCGGGCACCGCGTCCCAGGCCTTGTGCATGTCGGCGAACAAGGTGTCGCCGCCCTCGCTGGGCAGCTCCTGGGCGTGCAACATCGAGCCCAGGCTCGGCAGTTCCTTGTACGACAGGTCCGAGTGCCAGAACTTGCCGGCGTCGCCCAGTCCGACGTTGCGACCGTTCTCGACGATGTTGGACACGATCAGGATCTCGGGATGGCCGGTGAGCAGGAACTGCTTGAGCACATGGATCTGCAGTTCGCCGAACCGGCGGCTGAAGGCGATCTGTTGTTCAGGGGTGATGCGCTGGTCGCGAAACACCAGGACATGGTGGTCCAGGTGGGCGCGGTGAATGCGGATGAAATCCTCGGCATTGACCGGACGGCTCAGGTCGAGGCCGATGATCTCGGCGCCAACGGCGCCGGGGAACGAGCGGATGTCGAAGGTTTGCGGTTGGGCGCTGTCGATGGTCGACAAGGCGTTAGAGGCGGCTGGCATTGTTCACTCCCACGCAGTGCGCGACTCCAGGGCGCGCAACGATCGGAAACGCACGGGGATTGCCCGTGTGGGTTCGAGTCGTGCGGCGCGCCGATTGGTCAGCGGGTACGCAGTGGGATGACTATAAAGGCATAAGAACAGTAATTTAAATACCTTTATTGCATATTCATATGAATATGCTAAGCCCTGCTCCAGCCTACAAAGCGAGGGCGTGGGAGAGGGCTTGCCCCGCTCCCACAGGATTTCCGCCCCCGCGCGCGATCAACGCTCGCGCAAGGCTTCGGAGCGCGCCTTGATGATCGGCTTGAGCAGGTAGCTCATGATGGTCTTCTTGCCGGTCATGATATCCACCGTGGCCACCATCCCCGGGATGATCAGCAGCGGCTTCTCTTCCGTGCCCAGGTGACTCTTCTCGGTACGCAGCTTGATCAGGTAATAGGTGGTCTTCTTGTCTTCGTCGGTGATGGTGTCGGCACCGATCTGCTCGAGCTTGGCCTTCATCCCGCCATAGATGGTGTAGTCATAGGCGGTGAACTTGACCGTGGCTTCCTGGCCCGGGTGCAGGAAAGCGATGTCCTTGGGCAGGATCTTCGCCTCGACCACCAGGGTGTCGTCCAGCGGCACGATCTCGATGATGTCGCTGCCGGGCTGGATCACGCCGCCGATGGTGTTGACCAGCAGCTGCTTGACGATACCGCGCACCGGCGAGATGACCATGGTGCGGTGCACGCGGTCGTCCAGCGCCTTGCTGGTGGCGGTGGCCTTGTTCAGCTCGGTACGGGCCTCGTTGAGCTGGGTCAGCGCCTCGCTGCGGAACTTGCCGCGGGTCTCCTCGATCTTGCTCTCGACCTCCTTGATCGCCGCCTCGGCCCGCGGGATGGCCAGGGTGGTGGAGTCCATCTGGCCCCGGTTCTCGACCTCGGCGCGGCGCAGGCGCAGTACCTCGACCTGGGAAATAGCACCCTGAGCCACCAGTGGCTCGGACATCGAGATTTCCTGGCGCAACAACTGCAGGCTGTTGGCGTACTGGGCGCGCTTGGAATTGAACTCGCGCAGCTCCTGCTGCTTCTGCACCAACTGCTGCTGCAGGCCGCCGATCTCGTCCTGCAACTGCTGGCGACGGCTCTGGTACAGCGATTGCTCGTTGGCGGCCTGGCTCGGCGCGGCCTTGCGCAGCTCTTCGTCGATCTGCAGCGGCTTGTCCTCGACCTCGGCCGTGAGGCGCTGCACGCGCAAGGCCATGGCCAGACGCGAAGCCTCGGTCTCGTCGACATTGGAGGCGAAGCGGGTCTCGTCCAGACGCAGCAGCGGCTGGCCGACTTCGACGATCTCCCCCTCCTTGGCGAAGATCTCGGCAACGATGCCACCTTCGAGGTTCTGGATCTTCTGCACCTTGGACGACGGGATGGCCTTGCCCTCCCCGCGCGTCACCTCGTCGATGGGCGCGACGCTGGCCCAGACGATGAGAAACAGGAAGAACGCGATCACCCCCCAGATGGTCAGGCGCACCACTCGCGGCGCGTCCTCGATCAGCGCCTTGTTGACCTCGGGCAGCGGCTGCCCGGCCAGCGACTCGGAGCCCTTGAAGTAGCGGCGCAGGCTGTCCTTGAAACGCCCCATATCCAGCTTATGCAACACTGATCTGCCCCTTCTTCAGCGCATCCATGACGGCGGCTTTCGGGCCATCCGCGACGATCTGTCCACGATCGATGACGATCAACCGGTCCACCAGCGACAGCAGCGACGCCCGGTGGGTGACCAGCAGCACAGTCTTGTTCTCGATGACCGCGGCCAGGCGCTGTTTGAGGCGCTCCTCACCGGTGTTGTCCATGGCGCTGGTGGGTTCGTCGAGCAGCAGGATCTGCGGGTTGAGCAGCAGCGCCCGCCCCAGGGCGACGTTCTGTCGCTGGCCACCGGAGAGGTTCTGCCCGCGCTCGCCGACCTGCAACTCGTAGCCGTCGGGGTGCAGGCGGGCGAATTCGTGCACGCCGGCCAACTCAGCGGCCTGCAAAATCAACTCGTCCTCGATGTAGCGGGCGCCACTGACCAGGTTGTCGCGCAGGGTGCCGGCCAACAGCTGGATATCCTGGGGCACATAGCCGATGTTGTGGCGCAGTTCGCTGACGTCGATCTGGCGGATGTCCACGCCATCGACCAACAGCGAGCCGTTGTCCGGCTCGTACAGGCCGACGATCAGCTTGGCCAGCGAGCTCTTGCCCGAGCCGCTGCGGCCGATGATGCCGACCTTCTCGCCTGGTCGGATGTTCAGGTTGATACCCTTGAGCGCCTGGTTCTGCTGGTTCGGGTAGGTGAACTCGACGCCGCGAAACTCGATGGCGCCCTGCAGGACCTGGCGGCTCAGCGGACGCTCTTCGAAGTTGCGCTCCTGGGGCAGTTCCATCATCTGGTCGGTGGCGACCATGGTCACCTTGGCTTGCTGGTAGCGGGCCAGCAGGCCGTTAAGCGAGCCCAGCGGGCCAAGGGCGCGACCGCTGAGCATGTAGCAGGCCACCAGGCCGCCCATGCTGAGGTTGCCGTCGATGATCAGGTACACGCCCACGCAGATCATCGCCACGCCGGCCAACTGCTGGATCAGCAGGGTGATGTTCATGGCCAGGCCTGAAAGCACCTTGACCCGCAGTTCCAGGCGGCTGAGGGTGCCGAGGGTCTGCTCCCACATGTACTGGCGCTCGCTCTCGGCGTTGTTGACCTTGATCCCGTCCAAGCCGGCCAGGGTCTCGATCAGGCTCGACTGGCGCTCGGAGGCCAGGGCCATGGTGCGTTCCATGGTCGCCATCAGCGGCTTCTGCAACGCGTAGCCGATACCCAGGGCCAAGGGGAAGGCAAGGACCGGGATCCACACCAGGTGCCCGCCGATGATGGCGATGACCATCAGGATCAGCAGGGTGAACGGCAGGTCGATCAGGCTGGTCAGCGTCAGCGAGGCGAGAAAATCGCGCAGGCCCTGGAACTCATGGATGTTCTGGGCGAAGCTGCCGACCCGCGCCGGGCGGTACTTCATGGCCATGCCGACGATGCGCTCGAACAGCGTCGCCGAGATGATCAGGTCGGTCTTCTTGCCGGCCAGGTCCAGACAGAGACTGCGCAGCCCCTTCAGAATCAGGTCGAAGACATAGGCCCCGGCGATACCTACCGCCAGCACCCATAGCGTCGAGGTGGCCTGGTTGGGCACGACGCGGTCGTACACGTTCATCACGAACAGCGGCGCGGCCAGGGCGATCAGGTTGATCACCAGGCTGGCGGCGATGGCATCGATGTACAGCCATTTGCTGCGCAGCAGCGTGTCGCGGAACCAGGAGCGCGCGCGTGGGATCAGGTTGCCGTGGTTGACGTCGAACTTGTGCTGGGGCTGGGCGAAGAACACCTTGCCGCTGTAGTCGCCCTGCAACGCCTCACGGGTGACATGCACTTCGCCGCCGTCGCTCTCGCTGAGCAGCAGCCGCGCGGTGTCCTCGTTTTCCCAACCCAGCAGCACCGCGCAGCGGCCTTCCTTGAGCAGCAGCATCGCCGGCATGGCGATGCTGGGTATCTGCTCCAGCTTGCGCTGCAACAGGCGCCCCTGCAGCCCGGCCCGGGCGGCCGCACGCGGCAGCAGCTCGGCGGTCAGGCGTTGCGAGGGCAAGGGCAGCCCGGTGGTCAGCATGGCCCGGCTGGCGGGCTTCTGATGCAGGACACACAGGGTCAGCAGACTGTCCAGCAGCGGGTCGTCATGCTGACTGCGTGGATCGTGGCTGAGTTGGACTCGACTGACTTCGGATTCCACGCGGCGCTCTCTTCATCCTTGCGGGGGTGGGTTCAAGGCGCCTTTCAGTTCATGCCTGGCAGGTTCACCTTGGGTTTCAGGTCGTTCTGCACAACGGTGGCCATCGGGGCTACGACACCCTGGCTCTTGAGCAGCTGGCCAATGGTCGCCTTGATTCGGTACTGAGTAAACATTTGTATGTTCTTCACCTCTACCAGACGACGCTGGGCGGTGAAGGTTTCATTCTCGCTGTCGAGCAAGTCGAGCAGGGTTCGCTCGCCCAGGCCGAACTGCTGTTGGTAGGCGCTGCGCACCCGGTTGCTGTGATCGACGTACTGCTGGGCGATCGGCACCTGGGCGTTGGCGTTTTCCAGAGCATTCCATGCCAAGCCTAACTCCTCATTGAGCTGGCGCAAGGCGTTGTTGCGAACGTCCAGGGCCTGGTTGGCCAAATACGACTTCGATTCCAGGTCCGCCTTGTTGCTGCCGCCGGCGTACAGGTTGAAGTTCATGCGCAGCATGGCCTGCCACTCGTTGTTGTGGCCCACCGCGCCGTCGAGGTTGTTGTCGGCCGTTCGTCCGAGTTCGGCATCGAAACGCGGATAGAAAGTAGACTTTGCCGCTTCGTATTGCTTCTCGGCAGCCGCGATGTCCGACTCGGCCGAACGCAGGATCGGGCTCTCTTCGACCAGTTGGTGACGCGCCTCTTCGAGGGTGGCCGGCAGCAGGTCGACAAATGGCGCGGGCGTGCTTAACTCGTCGGGCATTTGCCCGACGACGCTCAGGTAGTTGGTGTTGGCATCGGCCAGGTTGGTCTGCTCGGTGATCAGGTTGTTGCGGGCCTGGGCCTGGCGCGCTTCAGCCTGGTCGAGGTCGGCCATGCGGCCTACGCCACGGCTGGTGCGCAACTTGATCTGGTCGAGGATGCGCTCATGGTTGCGCAGGTTTTCTTCGGCCAGGCGCACCATCTCACGGCGCGACAGGACGTCCAGGTAGACCTGGGCGACGGTCAGCGCGGTACGCTCGGAGGTGCCCAGCAATGAATAGGCGCGAGCGTTGACGGTGGCTTGTTGACGCCCGACCTCGCTGGAGGTGGCAAAACCGTCAAAGACCATCTGCCGCAGGCGGATCGCCGATTCGCCACGGTTGAGCGTCTCCCAGCGGTTGCGGGTGCTTGGGCTGTCGGTGCCCTCGCGGCCATAACCGGCCGTCACATCGACCCGCGGCAAATAGCCGCCCTGGGCTGCACGCAGTTGGTAATCCGCAGCCGTACGGGCGTTCACGCCGGCCTGGATTTCCGGGTGTACCTCGAGGGCCTTCTGCATGGCTTCAGGCAAGGTTTGTGCTTGAGCGAAAGAGGCGGCGAGAGCGAAAGGAAGAGCGGTGAACAGTGACGCACGCATTTTTACTGGTTCCCGAGAGAGCTGTTGTCCCAAATCACAATCGAAGCCGTGCCTGCCTTGGAAAATGGCGAACCCTGATCTGTATGTAGGAAGCTTCCGAATAGGCAGTGCGGATTAATACAAAAGAAAGGGCTTGGCTGGCCAAATATCAATGTGACATTACCTTGGCGATTGTTTAGGATGGCAGCCAGAAGGTCAATAGTTTGGCATAAACTTAATAGCCAGAAATTATAGACGTAAAATTGACGCAATTGTGCGTCAAAAACATTATTGAAACATTCCATCAGTCGCCGCCTTCGTATGCCGGCCGGGCATGGAAGCCAACTGAACGGGTAGTCCGGAGAGTCCAATGAGCACTGTTGTTGCCATCGTCAAAAGCATTGTTGGCCAAGTCATCGCAGTTTCCCCAGAAGGCATCCGGCGCGTACTGATCGAAGGCGATCGCCTGCTTGCCGGTGAACAGGTAGACACCGGCACTGGCGGCGCGGTCACTCTGGAGCTGGCCGACGGCCGTCTGCTCGACCTCGGTCGCGACACCCAGTGGAGTGCCGACGCCCCCGACAGCAGCATCGACCTGAGCCAGGCCACCGCCCAGGCGGCGCCCTCGGTCGAGGAGCTGCAACAAGCCATCGCCGCCGGCGTCGACCCGACCACCGAACTGGAGGCCACCGCAGCCGGCCCGGCCGCGGCAGGCGGCGGTTCGGTAGGCGGCGGGCATAGCTTCGTCCTGCTCCAGGAAACCGCCGGGGTGGTCGACCCGACCATCGGCTTCCCCACCGGCCCAATAGGCTTTGCCAACGGGCTGGGTATTGATGAGCAGGGCGGGCTGGACGGCAACAACGCCAGTACCAACACCACCAACGCCCCGCTCACCACAGGCCTGACCCTGAGCGCCACTCCCACGATCACCGAGGCGGGTGGCGTAATTGTCTATACCGCCACCGTCGGCCAGCCACCGCTGACCAACCTGACCGTGACCCTGTCCAATGGCGCTGTCATCGTGATCCCGGCGGGCCAGACCACCGGCACCGTCAACGTCAATGTCCCGGCCAACGACACGCCCTACATCGATGGCGGCCAGATCTCCGCGACCATCACCGGGACCAGCGGCGGCAACGGCCTGATCGTCACGCCAAGCACCACGCCGGCGGTGACCGAGGTCACCGACACCATCGATACCACCACTGCCACGCTGACCGCCAACCCAAGCGTGACCGAAGGTGGCGTGATCACCTACACCGTGACCCTGACCAACCCGGCCCAGACTCCGGTCACCGTCACTCTGTCCAATGGCCAGACCGTCACCATCGAGGCTGGCAAGTCGTCCGGCAGCGTCGATTTCCAGACCCCGGCCAACGACGTCTATAACAACGGCAGTACTGTCAGTACCACGATCACGGAGGCAACGGGCGGCAACTTCGAGAAACTGGAGCCGAACCCGGCACCAGCGGAAACGAAGATCAACGACTCGATCGACACCACCACCGCCACTCTGACCGCGACTCCAAGCGTCAGCGAAGGCGGCGTGATCACCTACACCGTGACCCTGACCAACCCGGCCCAGACTCCGGTCACCGTCACTCTGTCCAATGGCCAGACTATTACCGTCAAGGCTGGCGAAAGCACTGGCAGCGTCGACTTCCAGACCCCCGCTAACGACGTATTCGTCAACGGCAGCACGGTCAGCACCAGCATCACTGGTGTCACCGGTGGCAACTTCGAGAAGCTGGAACCCGACACTACGCCGACCCAGACCGTGATCAGCGACAGCATCGACACGGTGACCGTCAGCATCGCCAGCAATGGCAACGTGACCGAGGCCGAACAGCCGACCTTCACTGTATCGGTCAGCCAGAAGCTCGACCATGACCTGACCGTGACCCTGTCCAATGGCGCCACTGTGGTCATCAGCGCCGGCCAGACCCAGGCCACCTACAGCCTGCCGGCCCAGGGCGACGACGTATTCAAGGACGCCGGCTCCGTGACCCTCGGCGTGACCGATGCCAGCGTGGCGGGCAAGACCTTCGAGAGCCTGCAGTTGGGTGGCGATGCCACCGTGCAGATCACCGACACCGTCAGTGAAGTGGTCGCAACCCTCACTGCCGACAAGACCACTGTGTCCGAAGGTGGCCAGATCACCTACACCGTGACCCTGACCAATGCCCAGGGTCTGCCGGTCAACGGCCATAATGGCCTGACCTTCACCCTGACCGATGGCACCAAGGTCACCATTCCGGCAGGCAGCACCAGCGGCACCTTCACCATCACGGCTCCTGACGACGTATTCGTCGGCGGCCAGCCTTCGATCGTCAACAAGATTGAATCCGTTGCCGGTGGCGACAACTTCGAGAAGCTGACCCTCGGCGACAACTCGGTCACCACCACCGTGACTGACGAGCCAGGTACCGGCACTCCAGGCACCGACAACCAGGGCGACAAGGTCACCGTCACCATCGTCGGCAAAGGCGATGTCAACGAAGACCAGCAGCCAGCCTTCACCGTCAAGGTCAGCCAGAAGCTCGACCACGACTTGACCGTCACCCTGTCCAATGGCGACAAGGTGGTGATCCCTGCTGGCCAGACCGAAGCCGAGTACAAGGCCAAGGCCCAGGGCGATGACGTATTCAAGGATGGCGATACCCTGACTGTCGGCATCACCGATGCTGCCGTTGACGGCAAGTCCTTCGAGAACCTGGAACTGGGCGGCAACGCCTCGGTGCAGATCACCGACACCATCAGCGAAGTCGTCGCGACCCTGACCGCCGACAAGACCACTGTGTCGGAAGGTGGCCAGATCACTTACACCGTCACCCTGACCAATGCCCAGGGTCTGCCGGTTAATGGCCACAACGGCCTGACCTTCACCCTGACCGATGGCACCAAAGTCACCGTTCCGGCCGGCAGCGCCAGCGGTACCTTCACCATCACGGCTGCGGATGACGTGTTCGTCGGCGGCCAGCCTTCTATCGCCAACAAGATCGAGTCGGTCGCCGGTGGCGACAACTTCGAGAAGCTGACTCTCGGCGACAACACGGTCACCACGACCGTGACCGATGAGCCGGGCACTGGCACGCCAGGCACCGATAACCAGGGCGACAAA